>NZ_JAUBQB010000053.1:0-50458 GCF_036701035.1 Microcoleus sp. Pol7_B2
GCACGCTAACTTACTCTCCATTTTTGGAAACAATACCTAATTTACCAGGGTTTGAGCCTTAACTGAACCGTATTGGTGTATGTCCTGGTTGATTTACGATCGCTTCGGAGATGCCAGATTGCGAAAGCAGGTATATTGGGCGTCAAATAATAGTTTGATGATTCCTGTGGGGCCGTTTCTGTGTTTGGTAATAATTACTTCTGCAATTCCGCGATCGGGCGAATCAGGGTTATAGTATTCATCGCGGTAGAGCATAATTACTAAATCCGCGTCTTGCTCGATCGATCCACTTTCTCTCAAATCAGACATCATCGGTCGCTTGTTTGTCCTCGCTTCCACACCCCGACTCAACTGAGATAAGGCAATAATCGGCACGTTGAGTTCGCGGGCTAAACCTTTAAGACTTCTGGTAATTCGAGATAGTTCTTGCACGCGGTTGTCGCTGGTACCTTCCATTAATTGCAGGTAATCTAGCAAGACTAATCCTAGGGTTCCGCCTTGTTCTGCTTGGAGGCGGCGGACTTTCGATCGTATTTCGGTGACGGTAATATTGGGAGTATCGTCAATAAACAGCGGTAGTTCTGATAAATTGCCAATGGCTGTACTAATTGGTTCCCATTCGTTTTGACTGATTCTACCCGATCGCAACCTGTTACTTTCTATTTTGGCTTCGCTGGACAGGATACGCTGCACTAGCTGTTCTTTCGACATTTCTAAGCTGAAAACGGCAACCGGCAATTTTTGCTGTCCGGCGGCGATGTGGTGGGCGATGTTGGTACAAAAGGCCGTTTTGCCCATCGCCGGCCTGGCTGCAACGATGATTAAATCCGATCGCTGAAAGCCTCCTGTCATAGCATCTAAGTCATAAAAACCGCACGGAATACCGGGAAGTGTCAGGCCTTCATTGCGATTTTCTAGGTCTTGAAATGTTTGGTTTAGTGTTTCGCCGATCGATACTAAATCCTGTTGCGGGCGTTCTTGAGTTATGCTGAAAATTTCTTGTTCGGCGCGGTCTAAGACTGTTTCTAGTGGTGTTGCCGTCTCGTAACCTAATTGTACTATGTTGTTGCCAGCTTCGATTAATTTGCGGCGCTGATATTTGTCTTCAACTAAAACTGCATATTGGTCGATGTTGACTGCGGAAACTGTGCGATCGACTAATTGTGCTAATTTAGTTAGTCCTCCTACTTGCTCTAACTGGTTGCGGTCGGTTAGCGCAGTTGTTACCGTCATTAAATCGGTAGGTTGACCCTGTAAAAATAGGCCTAATGCCGAGCGATAAATGACTTGATGAGCGGTGATGGCAAAAAACTCCGGTCGCAGCAGTTCGGCAATTCGGGAAATAGCTTCGGGGTCAATTAAAATCCCGCCCAAAATTGCTTCTTCTGCCTCTATATTTGTCGGCATCAAATCGCTCATTAGTCAATAGTCCTCAGTCCTTAGTCCGCAGTCATTAGTTATTAGTTGCCAGTGATTAGTCGTCAGTTTTGAATCCTTAGTTAGCAGTCCTCAGTCCTTAGTTAGCGGTACTCAGTTCTTAGCTAATGACTAATGACTAACAACTAATGACTGATGACTAATGACTAACAACTAATTACTCATGACTGATGACTCTTAATTACATCGGAACAACTTGAATATCAACTTCGGCGGTAACTTCTGCGTGTAGTTTGATTTCAGCTTTGTATGTACCAGTTTGGCGAATTTCGGGCAGAGTGATGCCGCGCCGATCGACTTCTTGACTGGTAGAGTTGAAAATCAGTTCTGCTACTTCTTGGTTGGTAACAGTACCAAAAATCGCGTCTGCTTCCCCAACTTGCTTGGAGATGATGAAAGGCCCAGCCGATTGGAGGGCGGTTTTGCGGACTTCAGCTTGCTGTTTGAGCTCTAGCTGGCGCAGTCTTTCTTCTTCACGGCGGCGCTCTGCTTGCTTGAGAATGCCCGGAGTGGCTCTAAATCCCATTCCTTGGGGTACTAGGTAGTTGCGGGCGTAGCCCGGGGCTACTTCTACTACGTCGCCAGCTTTGCCGAGTTTGCTGACATCTTTATTTAAAACTAATTGAACGCGCTTGGCCATGATCGTGGGTTGTGGGGTTTTAACTGCAACTTTTTATAATAGCGAAGTTTGAGGGGCGATCGCAAGGGAGAAGGAAGTTCGGCAACGGATTATGTAGCGGATGTAGTGGATTTAACGGATTTAATAACGGATGGATGTTGAGATTCGAGGTTCGAGGGAAGAAACAGGGATAATATTTTTTACGGGCAAATTCAGTTTGAAATTACGCAAAACGGGGGTTCTGTAATGAGGCAAATCAACTACAGCGCAATGTCTTACCGAGCACTCACGCTTTATTTTCAAGGCGCTGGGCGACGATCGCTCGCGCTACAGTAGCAACTAACTGGGTCGGATTGATCGGCTTGGCTAAGTGTTGGTCAAATCCGGCTTGCAAAACTTGGCGCTCGTTCGCTTCTCCAGCATAGGCCGTTAAGGCGATCGCCAACAACTGGCGATACTCAGGCGCAAGCTGAGTGCGGATGCGCTTGATCAACATATATCCGTCCATCTGGGGCATTCCGATGTCGCTGACGAGCAAATCTGGTGCAGTTTGTTCGATCGACTCTAGCGCCTCAGTAGCAGATGACAGGGAAATCACCTCTGCACCCGCTTCCTCAAGCACGAAAGCGACAAAATCTCGCGAGTCGAGTTCATCATCTACCACCAAAATTCTCAATCCAGCTAGCGGCAAGGATGAGAGATCGGGACAAGCAGCCCCATGACGTTCTTCCTCCTCCTGCCTTCTAAAATCATCATTTAATAGCGGTAATCTCACCGTAAACGTCGCTCCTTGACCTTCTCCGGCGCTTTCTGCAAACACGGTTCCGCCGTGAAGTTCGATCAGTTGGCGGACGATCGCCAATCCCAGTCCCAAGCCTCCAAATCTGCGCGTTGTAGCGCCATCTTCTTGTCGGAAATGGTCAAAAACATAAGGCAAGAAATCGGGAAGAATACCTTTACCCGTGTCCGTGACTTGAATTTGAGCTTGGCGTGCGATTTGCCCTAATCGAACTTCTACTCGACCGCCTTCGGGCGTGAATTTCACCGCATTTGATAACAAATTCCACACAATTTGTTGCAAGCGACTTGTATCGCCGAGAACTGGCCCGACATCAGGATTTAAGATTGTTTGGATTTTAATTTTTTTAGCTTCTGCTGCTAATTGCACGGTTTCCACAGCAGATGGAATAATAGTTGCCAGATTCATCGGAGCAACATTTAATCTGAGTTTTCCTTGCAGAATCCGAGACACGTCAAGCAAGTCCTCGATTAATTGAGATTGCAGTCTGGCGTTGCGCTCAATCGTCTCAAAGGCCTTGGCAGTTTGAGCCGGCTTCAGCTTGCCGCCGATGAGCAGTTGCGACCAGCCTAAAATCGGATTTAAGGGCGATCGCAACTCGTGAGAAAGCACCGCCAGAAACTCGTCTTTAATGCGGTTAGCTCGCTCGGCTTCCGTGCGGGCAGTTTGTTCTAATTGGAGAACCATATCGCGCTCAGTTTCCACTTGTTTGCGCTCTGTAATGTCGATAACAGAGCCGATATAACCCTCAAATTGTCCCCTTTCGGAAAATCTGGGAGCAGCCGCATCGATCACCCAAGAATATCCGCCATCCTGGCGCCGGAGGCGAAATTCTACGCGGTACGGTTCCTGGCGTTCGTTGGCGGTCAAGAACGCATTTTTTGCCTGTTCTCGGTCTTCTGGATGTGCCGCGTTTACCCAACCCAGTCCCAAACCTGTTTCCTCAGTTTGACCTGTGAAGTCATACCAGCTTTCGCTCAAGAAAGTGCAATAGCCTGTGGGGTCTGTTACCCATACCATAAAGGGAGCGTTGTTAGCCATATTGCGGAATCGTTCTTCGCTTTCTTGCATCGCTGCTTCTGCTTGTTTGCGTTCTGTGATATCCCGACAGACAATCACTCCGCCTTTGATTTCACTGCTAGCATCAACTACCGGATAACCGCTGATACTGATCCAGCGATCTTCGGAATCTTCGCGGCGGACAAATACCTCTACATCATTGACATATTCACCTTTGATTGCTCTGGCTAGAGGTAGTTCAGCGTCGGGGAAGAAGGTTTTTTTGTCTGCGGTAAATAGTCCGTAGGTGCTCGACCATTCCTCACAAGATTTTTCATTCGATAGCTGACCGAATATGCCTACGGCGGCTCGGTTAAACAACACAAACTCCCCTTGTTGGTTGGCCAAAATTAAACCATCGCCAATGCTGTCAATGATGACTTGAAGTAACTTAGTTTGTTCTTCCCGGGCGACTTCTGCTCGTTTGCGATTTGTGATGTCGCTGGAGATGCCAATTAAGCCGATGACTTCTCCCGCCTGATTGCGATATGGAGCTTTCATTACCAGAAATGTCCGAATGCCATCGTGAGATTCTTCGAGGACTTCTGTTTTGCCGGATTCCATAATGCGCCGATCGTTTTCCGTGACTGTGACTGCAAGTTCTGTTACTGGGTATAAATCCAGGTCGCGACCACCAATTACTTCAGAAGCAGGTTTGCCCATTATTTCCAGCGTGGCTGGATTTGCATAAATAATCCGTCCTTCTCGATCTTTGACAAAAATTGGCGTGGGTGCTGACTCGTTAATTACGTTCAAAATCGCATTTTTTTGTCGCAATTCTTCTTCAGTGCGTTTGCGATCGCTAATATCGCTCCAATAAGCCGTCACTCCTTCTGCCGCTGGATAGGCGCTCACTTCTATATACATCTGGAGCGACGGGGAAAACTCTTCAAATTTGACAGAAACTTGCTCGTTAACGACTCGATGAAATTCTTGATATACCCTCGAATTCGCTTCTCCCTCGGCGGGGAATATCTCCCAGATCGATCGACCTAACAAGTCGGCCCTCGATCGAGAAAGCAGTTTTTCTGCTGTGGCATTAACGTAGGTATAGCGCCATTGTGAATCGATCGCCATAAAGGCATCGGTAATACTTTCTATAATATTGCTGACTTGTTGGTTGGCCGCTTGCAGCGCGAGTTCAGCGTTTTTGCGCTCGGTGATGATTTCGCAAAAAATCATGATGCCGCCAATTTCATTGGTGTTGGTTAGCCAAGGGTAAATTTCCCAGCGCACCCAGTCGATCAAGCCATCAGGGCGGGGAAACAGATCTTCTTGGCAGGTTTCTACTGCACCGGCCAGACAGCGCTGGTGGATTTGTTTGAAATGATCGGGCAAATTGGGAAAGATGTCGTAATGCGATCGACCCACAATGTTTTGAGTGCCGAGCCCGTAACTTGCCAGCCAGCGGTCGCTCACCAGCATATACCGCATCTGGCGGTCAAACATCGCCACCCCCGCAGGCGAATGTTTAACGAACAGCCGCAGTTGCTCTTCCTGTTGGCGCAAAAGATTCTCCGACTGTTTGCGATCGCTGATTTCTTTGAAAAGTAAGGCGACTTTTCGGCTGTGTGGCTCAGGAGTGCGGAACGCCAAAACCTCGAACCAGCGGTTCATGACTTCCGAGCCGTGCTCGAAGCGCAAGGACTCCCCCGTCAGCGCGACTTTGCCGTACATCTCAAACCAATAATCTTCGAGGTCCGGAACGAGCTGCCGCGCCGTTTTACCCGCAGGTTGTTCGAGTCCGGTTTGTTTCAAGAAGGCCGGATTGACTTCCAAAAAGCGGTAATCGATCGGCTTTTCGTTTTCGTCAAACAGCATTTCTATGACGCAAAAGCCTTCGTCTAGGGACTCAAACAAAGTGCGATAGCGTTCCTCGGAACGGCGCAAAGCAGCAATAGCTTGTTTGCGATCGCTAATATCCATAAAGGCCGCCACACACCCCCGAACTGCGCCCTGTTCGTTAAATAACGGCACCGCATTCACCAACCAATCAAAAGCCACCCCGTCCGATCGCACCATTTGAATTTCCACATCTCGCACTTGGACGCCGGAAGCCACGGCAAGTTGCATGGGGAGTTGTTCTCCCGGAATTTCTTCTCCGTTGCGGAGTCGTCTAAAGGGAAGGGCTGCGGCTTGCTCTCCGGTTCCAGAAACATTGGTATCCGGCGGCACTATCAACATCGACTGGGCAAATCGGTTAGCGCGAATTACTTTACACTGTGGGTCGTCGGCGATCGTAATGCCCACGGGTACAGCATCAAGTATCGATTCGAGTTCATTAATTCGTCGCTCTAGTTCTTGGTTGAGCCGTTGAATTTCTTTTTGGGTAGCTTTGCGATCGGTAATTTCATGCACCGTCACATTCACTCCCAGGACGCGATCGTCCTGGGCCCTCAGTGGATAGACACTCAACAGCCAATCCTGTTCGACTCCCGGCTGTGGTGAGTTCGTCCTGCGAACTTCGAGCTGTTGAAGTGGAACTTTAGTTTCAATAACTTGTCGGTAAAGCGGCTCTAAATCATCTGCCATTTCTGGCAAGATTTCGCGCAATGTTTGGCCGATGTGGGCGGCGGCTGGAACTCCGTTAATTTCTGCTAGCCAATCGTTGAGGCGGACAAACCGCAACTCAGTATCGAGGAAGCAAAGTCCGATCGGCGCACTAGCATAAATCGCCTCGATTTCTGCTAGTTGTTGATGTGCCGTTTGCGCTTGTTTAATATAAGCAGCCCTAGCCGCTTTCTCCTCAGTGACATCTTGAAAATAAACGGCAAGCCCCGATGGGATGGGATAAGCTCGTACCGCATACCAAGCATTGAGTGGCGGATAAAAAGATTCAAAACTAACCGTAACTTGGGACGTGGCGGCGTGGCGATATTCCTGCTCAAACAAACTGCCCACTGATTCGGGAAACTCTTCCCAAATGCTGTTGCCAATCAAATCTTTCGAGGGCCGATTCAGCCACCGCGCCGCTTGCGAATTGAGGTAGGTAAATCGCCAGTCTCGATCCAAAGCAAAGAACCCGTCCGAAATACTTTCGAGGGTGTCTGATAGTTGGGGCGCGGGCGCGTTACAGACTGGTTCAGGCTGAGGTTGAGCGAGCTCCGTGAAGGTTGTAACTACCGCATAGGGAGTCGATCGATCTTCCTGAAATAAAGGTTGAGAATTGAGCGTTAACCAAATCAATTCTCCCTGTGGTCGATCAAAGCCCATGATGACATTTAAACATGGTTGCCCGGTTTGCAGCGCCACCATCGCCGGATGTGTCTCGCCGGGAAAATCCGAACCATCTTCACGCAGAGTCTGCCACCGACTGTTGATTGAAGTGCATAAGAGCATTTGTTGTGCTGTCATCCCCAACAGATCCTGGGCGTGAGAATTGCACCCCTGAATGCTACCATCTGCCAATTGCAGAACCATCCCTACATCAGTTGGCCAAGGCGCGGCTGGGTAGAACGCTTTGTTAGAATCCGTTGAAACAGAGGGGTCGATTTTTGCTTGAGGTTCAGTATTGCGTGGGTTTTGCATCGGTTTCTAACAACGCTAATTTTACTTTTGGCAAAGCAAACCGCGCTCAATAATAGGGAAATAACCAGAGGAACTTTTGACTTGAGCAGGGTGACACTTCAAACCTAAGATGGATGTCGATCGTTCTGCGGTAATATCGATATCTAGACAATTTATTTTATCGTAGACTCCCACGTCTGAACCAGTTGCGGGATTCCGCACAGGCGACGGGGAATTTTCTGGCTGTTTCAAATGCCAGGTTAGTCCGTCTGATTATTTTTCGCGTTGCTGCATATTACCAATGGCTGTTGCTCGTTTTCGGGTGCGAACAGATGGCACTTGCACACAGATAAATAAGTAGATGAAGCTTGAAAATACATAACCCCTCTCTGGCAGCGAGTTAAACGAAGCAATCGCTATTGTTACGCCCGCCTTACATTCTGTTACATTGTAAACTTTATTTGCGCCTACCTACTTAGAAACCCCGTTTCTTTGTGTAAATCTAACCGGAAATTTAGGCAAGATTTTGTTCGTCTCAACGGTAAACGGGCGATCGCATTTACCTCAATACAGGGTCGCCTGCTTCCTCCAGTCCCAACGTTTGTGTCACGTTTGCCGTTCATCTCACAAACTTAATCCTATGCACATATTCACAGCCGCCGATCGCACCTATATTCTGGGGTTAGCAGCACTTCTGAAGTCTGTAGATCTGAATATTAGCCAATCTGGGGAGGAGCAGGTCAAAATTAGCGTTGTATCTACCAGGATATATTCACAGCAAAAGGAACAGTTACAGAATTGCTGCAAATACCAGATTGAATGGCAAGAATTGCAATCTAATTACGACCAACTTCTTTCGATATCAGGTTCTAAACTTCCTTACGTTAAATTGGAGCCGCGAAAATATACCAAAGAAACAGAAAGGCTGATTTGGCTCGACAGTGATACGATCGTTCTGGGCAGCTTAAAGCCGCTGTGGAACCTAGATTTTCCAACTCTGCCGATAGCAGCCGCCGCCAACTTCTGGGGAAATCCCAACAATTATCAAGATCGAAACCCTTATTTCAATAGTGGTGTTTTAGTTTACAACATGAAGCTTTGGGAGGAAGAGCAACTGTCGGAAAAGTTGCTCCAAAATGCTAGAACCCACGTTTGGGGCGATCGCGATCAAGGTGCATTAAATTCAGTTTTAGTGGGAAGGTGGAAGCAATTAGACCAAATATGGAACAACCACAAGACTGATGATATGTCAAGTAAAGTGATGCACTTTATGTCAAGACCGAAACCGTGGGAAAGCTCCGCCCCCAATCAATTATGGCTTGATATGTTGTCTCAGACACCGTTTAAGGACGAACTAGAAAAAATTCCAAATAAGTTTAAGGGGCTGTCGAGCTTTCACGTAAAATACCAAAGACTTGACAGGTGGTTGAGCGAACCGATACTCAAGTTTAAGAGTTACCTGAAACAAAAAAAACGTTAAGGTCAAAATTGGTCTTTCATGCCGCGCAATCGAGCGAAGGTTTGCACTGGATCGGAGGTGTTGGCGGCTGATTGCAGGTTGGGAAAATCCCAGCGCAAAAATGGGTTTGTCCTTTTTTCGAGGCCGATCGATGATGGTATTGTAGGTTGCGATCGACTGCGCGCTTCCTTGACTTCGGCGAAGCGCTGCTGTAAATCCGGATTGTCGCCATCCACACTCAAAGCAAATTGCAGGTTGTTCAGCGTGTATTCGTGAGCGCACCAGACTCTCGTACTATCGGGCAAGTGTCGCAGTTGCCCCAGAGAGGCTAACATTTGGGCGGGAGTGCCTTCTTTGAGCCTGCCGCAGCCTCCAGCAAATAAGGTGTCGCCGCAAAACAATTCGCCGGTTTCCCCTGGGTTGGTGGGGGGGAAATAGTAGGCGATGTGAGCTTTTGTGTGACCGGGTAGGAAGAACACTTCGGCGGTTCTGTTGGCGAAAGAAACTCGATCGCCCGCTTGTAAAAACACTTGCTGTCCGGGAATTCTGCCTCTATCTTCTGCGCCAGCGTAAACTTTAATTTGGGGAAAGCGATCGATCAGTTCCTGATTGCCGCCTATGTGGTCGCTGTGGTGGTGGGTATTGAAAATTGCTGTTAATTCGGCTCCGAGTGCTTGCAGTTGCTCTAATACTGGCTTTGAGCGCGCTGGATCGACGACGGCTGCTGTGTGGCTATCGGGGTCGTGCAGCAAGAAAATGTAATTGTCGGACAGTACCGGAAGCCGATAAACCTGCATAGAAAAGTGCCTCTCTAGGAAAAATATTATATAATTAAGTTACTCTGAACGCTATCCGAAGGCTGATTGCAGATTTCTTAAGTCCGCATATCTATCTTGGGAAGTAAAACTCTAATACGTTTCTGAGATAGGTTTCTGATACGTTATTTCTGCTGTTGAGCAAATTGATTTGCGGTCGAGTACGCACCATTTTTGGGTCAATAACTGCAATCCGCTTTAACTATTTTGGCATAAAACCGATCGAATAAATGCGAACATCTCACAACAAATCGAACTTAACAATTTCTCAAAAAGTCGATCGGATTGTAGCGTCTGGTAAGATAACTCGCCGGGAACACTTAGTTTTGACTTCGGCTATCCTGTCAGATGATAAAATTTCAGAAGAGGATCGACATCAGATTAATCGGATATTTGATTATATCCAAATTGGTCGCCTCAAGTTTATCGATTGAACACAAAGACTTGCACAGTCAGCATCTATCTGGAGTGTAAAAAGCGTTTTTTAGGAGTGCGAGCGTCCCGTCGGGCACAGCAAAGCCTATATATTTCGCTTTAATTCTCCGGCTCACGCGGAGTGTGAAAGCGTCTGATGTGGAAGTCTCAAATTAACAAGGCTCTTGGCAATCCCAGCTACAAAAACAGGCAGAAGAAAATGAGTGCAGACAAACCAACTATTTTGGTGACGGGCGGAGCTGGATATATTGGCTCTCACGCGGTATTAGCGCTGAAAAACGCCGGTTACGGTGTGGTGATTTTGGATAATTTAGTTTACGGTCACAGAGATTTAGTAGATCAGGCTTTGCAGGTGGAGTTAGTAGTTGGCGACACGAACGATCGCACTCTTCTAGACAACTTGTTTGCTACGCACAAGATTGAGGCGGTAATGCACTTTTCTGCATACGCTTACGTGGGCGAATCTGTTACCGACCCAGCTAAATATTATCGCAACAATGTCATCGGCACTATTACGCTTTTGGAAGCAATGATCGCTGCTGGCGTGAAGAAATTTGTGTTTTCTTCTACTTGCGCGACTTACGGTGTACCGCAGAAAATTCCGCTCACAGAAGACCACCCGCAAAATCCGATCAATCCTTACGGTGCTACTAAGTTAATGGTAGAACGGATTTTGTCGGATTTTGACGCTGCGTATGATTTCAAGTCTGTTTGTTTCCGCTATTTTAACGCGGCTGGGGCTGACCCTAACGGGTTGTTAGGAGAGGATCACAATCCAGAAACTCACCTAATCCCGCTGGTGTTGTTCGCTGCTTTGGGTAAACGAGATTCGATCGCGATTTTTGGCACGGATTACGAGACTCCTGACGGTACTTGCATTCGGGATTACATTCACGTTAACGATTTGGCATCTGCTCACATTTTGGGATTAGAATATTTGCTCAAGGGTGGCAAATCTGATTTCTTTAATTTGGGCAATGGCGGCGGGTTTTCGGTGAAAGAGGTGATAGAAACGGCTCGCCAAGTGACGGGAAAAGAGATTAAGGCTGTTGAGTGCGATCGGCGCCCGGGAGACCCGCCTGCTTTGGTTGGCAGCAGCGAGAAAGCCATCAAAACCTTGGGTTGGTCTCCAGAATATCCCGACATTAAGAACATTATCTCCCATGCTTGGCAGTGGCACCAAAAACGCCACAACTCTTAGTCTTTAAGGTGCGCTGGGCGCACCTTACCATTACAGCCAAGTTTGATGAAATTCTTGTGGGGTGGGCGTCCCCCCGCCCCAAAAATACAATATGCTAATAATATCTGCTAAATCGGGACAACTGGGCAACCGGTTGCTGCTTTTTGCTAATTTTATTGCTTGGGCGATCGAGCATAATTTGACTGTTCTCAATCCGGCTTTTGAGGAATATGCAGAATTCTTTGTGGGAACCGCAGGGGATTTTTTGTGTTGTTATCCTCCTCCATATTTTACCGCAGCAGGCAACAAGTTTGTCAGAAGTAAATATTACAAATTTATTAAGTATTTAAGCCGCCAAAAAATATTAAAAACGCAAGAAATAACCCGAGAAAAACCTTTTAGTTGGCTAAAATATCAGGAAATCGAACAAATCAAACACGGTTCAATTGTTTTTTTTCAAGGCTGGCTATTTCGAGATGGCTGGTTTGTAGAAGATCTCCCCTATTTACACAAGTACGCCGACCAGATTAGAGCATACTTGGCACCATTAGAGCGATATAGAATCAATGTAGCTAGTTTGATATTGAATTTAAAAAATAACTCTGATATCCTCGTCGGAATTCACATCCGTCAAGGGGATTATGCTCAGCATCAAAAGGGGAGATACTTTTACACAACTCAGCAATATTTAGAAGTCATGAATTCTGCGGTAAGCCTATTTGAAGGAAAAAAAATCACGTTTTTGATTTGTTCTAATATTCCACAAAATCAGAGTTTGTTTGATAATTTTAACTGTGGATTTGGCAGTGGTCACTTAATTGAAGATATGTATGCTTTGGCTGAGTGCGACTATGTTGTCGGGCCGCCTAGCAGTTATACTATGTGGGCTTCTTTTTATGGAGATAAACCTCTTTATATGATCCGCGATGTCAATAAAAGAATTAACCTGAAAGATTTTGTACATTTTTATGAATGGCAAGGAATTTATCACAGTCGAGATGAGTGGAGTGAGAACTTTTGGGAGTGGACACACGCTCGGTAAATAAGTAAATCAATAAGTAAATTAATGAATTCAAATAAATTAGCAATCAAGGGATTTATCACTATATTAACAGGTCTTTACTCTTTCCAAGATTGCGTTCATTTTCTGGCGTCTGTCAGGAAGTTTCACCGCGAACCAATTATTATTTTAATAGATAGAGTACCTCTAATTTTATATCCTTTACTTCAGGTGTTCGGAAATGTCATATTGAAACCTGCACCCTCTAATGAAAATCCTGTTTTGGCGTCGCGACTAGCTAAGCTGGCTTTGTACGAGGAATCTCTGTTTGAGAAAACTATTTATATGGATTGTGATATTTGTTTGCTGTCACCAATAGATGAGGTTTTTGATTTTCTTGATGGGGTGGATTTGTTGGTGACGGAAGATGTGCAGCCTGCGATTGCTAAAGCGGCAAATTTATTAAGAGTCAAGCAGGATATTCTGTCAACTTTGCAGTCTGTCGGGTTGCCGCTAAATGCAAATAGCATTCAATACAATGGCGGATTTATCGCTTTTACGAAAAGCAGTAAAACTCAGGAATTGTTTATAAACTTTAAGAAATATTTTAACATGGTAGTGGCGCATCAAAATGTGCTACTTTTGAAAGACCAGGGAGCTTTTGCGGCGGCTGTTGAATCGGTGAAACCGAAAATGACAACTTTGTCCCCGGTTTACAACTACTTGGATAAGTGGAAAGATGTTTATACGATCGACAAACCGATTAAAGTAATGCACTGCACTTATCCTTACCGCCCTCAGTACGCGAAGAACGTGACGAGATCGCTCTTTACTAGAATAGTCGATCGCACAGCTAAAATATTTTTACCAAATCAACTTAACAATCCCTGGCGTTTAAAATAATTAAAGTTGGTTGGCAAACTGAATCAAAAGCAACAAAATTCAGCTTCAATTTAAAAAAATTAGCCTCAACATATCCGAAAATTTACCTAGAAGAATTATTGCTGGCTGGAATAACAGTCTTGGGTTCATTATTGTGTTTTTTTTACCAAAAGACGCGTTCCTGCCCTTTGCCCTGGTTAAAAACCCGGTTGCTTTGGTTTGGAGTGCGTGAGTCCCCATCGCCTTGACAAAAGCTTGGTTAAGCAGGAAAATCAAACAAATGTTTTAAACAAAATACTCAGTGAAAGTTTCATTAGTAGTGAGCGATTTGTCAGGCGGAGGTGCAATTCGTGCTTTTTTATTAGCTCAAGTCTTGATTGAGCTTAAATGTGATGTAGAAATTGTTGGATTTCAGTTTGGCAAGGAATTGTACGCTACTCCTCCTAGAGACATCCCAGTATGTGCGATACCGGGTAAAAATTATCCGGGGTTTTTAATGGATGCTCAAAAACTTTGGAAAAAAATAGATGGGGATATTATTTATGCAGTCAAACCTAAACCTACAAGCTTTGGGCTATCACTGCTAAAAAAACTGGCGACTCGCCAATTTATAATTTTAGATATAGACGACTGGGAACTGAGCTGGTACGGCGGAGATGAATGGAAATACCGTCCATCTTTCAAACAACTTTATCGAGATATTTTTAAACAGAACGGTCAATTGAGAGAACCAGATAATCCGCTCTATCTCAAGTGGATGGAAAGTCTCATTCACCGTGCTGATGCAGTCACCGTTGATACTGAGTTTTTAAAACAGCGTTTTGGTGGTGTATATTTGCCTAATGGTAAGGATACTGGAATGTTCGACCCTGCTAAATACAATCCTGAATTGAGCAGACAGCGTTACGGCTTATCCGGGTATAGAGTTCTGATGTTTCCGGGGGCACCGCGACCTCATAAAGGCGTGGAGGATGTTTTGATGGCCCTCGAACAGTTAAATGAGCCCGATTTAAAATTAGCGATCGTCGGCGGGAGTCCTTATGATGATTATGATGATAAACTTGTGAAACAATGGGGGCGTTGGATTATTAAACTGCCAAGGTTTCCAGTGGAGACAATGCCGTCCGTTGTAGCGGCGGCTCATGTTGTCGTTGTTCCTCAGCGAGAAACTCTCACAGCCGTGGCTCAGTTTCCACTCAAGCTGACAGATGGCATGGCAATGGCTAAGCCTGTTTTGTCTACGCGAGTGGGGGATATTCCAGCAATTTTAGGGGGAACGGGTTATTTAGTCGAGCCGAGTTCTCCCGCTCAAATTTCACAAAAGATTCAATGGATATTTCAAAATTGGACAGCGGCTAATTTACAAGGCATGAAAGGGCGGGAAAGATGTGTGAAAAAATATAGTATTCAAGCAATGAAACCGATACTTTCAGATATAATCGCAGGTATGTAAATGTTATTTTAAAACTACTCACGGGAGGAAGAAAAACTGTCTCTTATTAAAGAATATTTTGAGATGCCGTACTGTTTAGCTGGGAATGCTTCATGTCTGCCAATAAGCTACTCCTAAAATTTGCCAGACGATATCCCGGCAGGATTTTCTTAACTGTGATGCTGGGCTTTTCTGGCGCTTTATTCAACGGTATCAGCACGACTCTGATTGTACCAGTGCTTTTAAGTTTTTTAGAGGAAGCGATCGAGCTGCGTGGTGCTCCACCTCTAATTAAAACTTTGATGTATCCCTTTGAGGGAATGCCCGGAAATCAGCGTTTAATGTTGATGACCGGGGCGGTTGTGCTGGCAATTTTTTTAAAAAATGTTGCGAGTTATATCAATACTTTAGTAGCTACTTCTCTGACGCGCTCTCTGACTTTTGATTTGCGAGAAGCAGGTTTGCGGTTGTTGTTAGAAGTAGATTTAGATTTTTACTCTAAAACTAAAGTCGGGGATTTAATTAATAGATTGGGCGGAGAGATTGGTCGGACTGCTAGTGCAGTTGGTACGGCCATCGGAATGTTTACTACCTCAATCACTGTTTTGGTGTTTGTGGGTCTGCTACTTTCGATCTCGTGGAAACTGACGGTGACAGCTACAGTTTTGCTGGGGTTAGTTGCTTGGACAAATCAATATATTATTAACCGTTCCAAGCATTTTGGTCACCTGCTTTCTGAAATGTCGAAAGATTATTCGGTTAGGGTGCTGGAAACGATTACTGGGATTCGGCTGGTTAAGTCAACGGGGAACGAGGAAAGAGAGTATCAGCGGATCAAGCATTTAATTCAAAGGCGAGAACAAGCGGATTTTCAGGCTCAGGTAAATTATGCGGCGATCGCCCCAATTAACGAAGTTGTTAATTTGATAGTTATAATTTTGATTGTATTTATAGGTCGCACAATATTTGCGAATGAGATAGAGTCTATTGCGACAATTTTATTAACCTATTTATTGGTACTGTTTCGATTGATTCCTTTAATTTCACAGTTGAATAGCGGGCGCAGTCAATTTGCAAATACGTCGGCTAGTGTAGAGGTGGTTAATGATTTTTTGAGCTGCGAGGACAAGCCATTTATGCTGAACGGTTCTGTGCCTTACACTCATTTGCGATCGGGAATTCATTTTAATAAAATATCTTTTAGTTATCCTAACCACAAAAATTTAGTTTTGCAAGGAATTGATTTGTTTCTACCTCACGGCACTACTTTGGCTTTGGTAGGAACTTCGGGTTCTGGCAAGTCAACTTTGGCAGATTTACTGCCGAGATTTTACGATCCTACTGAAGGTCATATCTCGATCGATGGCAGGGATTTGCGCGAATTTGATCTAAAAAGTCTCAGACAAGCGATGGGTATTGTTAGCCAAGATACGTTTTTGTTTAATGCTTCAGTGCGCGAAAATATTGCTTATGCTAGACCCCAAGCGACTGAGGAAGAAATTGTGGAAGCGGCAAAGGGAGCGAATGCTTACGAGTTTATCCAATTATTGCCGGATGGGTTGGAGACTCAAATTGGCGATCGGGGCGTGATCTTATCGGGAGGGCAGCGTCAGAGAATTTCAATTGCTAGAGCCCTGCTGCAAAACCCGGAAATCTTAATTTTAGATGAGGCAACGAGTTCGCTGGATACGGTTTCGGAAAGGTACGTGCAAGCGGCGATTGAGAAATTGAGTTGCGATCGCACAACGTTGGTAATCGCCCACCGCCTCTCCACAGTCCAAAAAGCCAACAAAATCGCCGTGATCGATCGCGGACAAGTAGTAGAAATGGGTTCCCACGAAGAATTGCTAGCAAAAGGAGGTTACTACACTCGCTTGTATTCAGTGCAATTTGCTGAAGAAACCGCTCGCGATGAAGCTCTAATTAGAGGTTCTTACGAAATTCGCACTCGCCTGACTCCCATGATAGCTTACCTCAAAATGCTAGTAGATGAAATGGTAGACTCTCCCGAAGAAAGAGACGAGTTAATCCGAGAATCATTTCACTCTGCTGCTAATATTTTCACTACTTTAGAATTTATAGAAAACACTATTAAGCGTCAGGCTGTTAAAAAGTAGTCTGTTGGCAGTTGTCAGTTGTCCACTGTCTACAGAGTTAACAATTACTAATTACCTATTACCAACTACCAATTACGATGTCTAAATATTATGTATTTTTTACCAGAAATATCTTACCGCAACCCAATATCGCGAGCTTAGTTCAAGTTGCACACTCGGCCAATGCCGCAGCAAACCTCGGTTATCGAGCAGTTTTGGTATACCTCCGTAAAGGCTGGAGTGCTTTGAATCCGGTTGATTTGCTTTTTCCTTTTCAACCCAGGAAACCCGATGACAAACTTGCCAAAATTTACAATATTCAAAATAAATTAAAAGTAGCAGATTTACCGATGCCGTGGCCGATCGACCGTTGGGACAGCAAGTGGACGAGTTCGAGTACAATAGTATCAAAATACTATTTACCGATTCACCTGCTTAAATCAACTAAAATTGTCCACACCCGCGACTGGAACTTTGTCAAAGCAGCAGTTAAAAACGGAATTCCCGCTATCTACGAACAGCACCACCATGAAAACAAGCAATTTGAACCAGAAATTGTCCGCAATCCTCTGCTTCAGATTTCCGTAACTGTTGCCGATACAGTGCGAGACAGCATGATTTTGAATGGGATGCCGCCGGAAAAAGTAATTTCGCTGCACAACGGTTTTAACCATTTGTTTCTCGCCAGACAAACAGAAGCTGCCCAGAATTGGCGACAGCAATTATTAGAAGATGACAGACAGCATTTAGCAGTTTATGCAGGCGGACTTTACCCGTTTAAAGGTGTTGATATGTTGGTGGATGTGGCTAAGGAATTGCCACTGGTTCAATTTGCGATCGCGGGCGGTGATTCATCCCAAGTAACAGCCTACCAACAGTTAGCCAAATCCCAGCAAGTTAACAACATTAAATTTCTCGGCTACCTGCCTCAAAATCAACTGGCTAGCTTGCTGCAAGCAGCCGATGTTTTGACTCACCCTCACTGTTTGACAGAGGCCGCGACGTTCACATCTCCTTTAAAATTCTTTGATTACATGGCATCGGGAACTCCGATTGTGGCAACGGAGATTGCATCATTAATGGAATTTAAATCGGGAAATATAGCAGCAACTTGGTGCGAACCGGATAACCCGCACCAGTTCGCGCAAAGCATTCGAGATTGTTTAACCAAATATCCGAGGAAAAGCGAAGGTTATGCAGAAACAATGGATTTTGTCAAGCAGTTTTCGTGGGAAAATAGGATAGAGAGAATTTTGAGGTATGTGGATGAGCAAGTGCGATCGCAAATCATTCATTAATCCTCATCCGATAATTTTAAAATCCTCCGGGGCGGGTTTTACCAACAATTATCGCCTAAAATTAATAATCTCATAAACCCGCCCCGCCCACACGCAAAAACCAGATTTATTATTAGATATGAACCAAAAAATCATCGGCACCATCACCACCTACCCAGGCATGAACCAAAGCGACTGGCTGTGGCAACAAACCCCCCAAAACTTCGGCAAATGGGGAAACATTCAAATGCTCGCCAACCACCCAGAACCAGACTTTTTACTGATGTATCAATTCGACTTTCCCCAACCTTCCAAAAAGCAATCCTGGGTTGATAAAATACGTCGTTACAGGCATCAAAACCCAGAAAACGACATCCAAGAAAAATTGCGCGGTGTCCCCAAGGAACGCATAATTTACCTGATACGCGAGCCACCATTACCAGAAGTTATTGAAATTACCAAAGCCAACTACGAACAAGCAAAACTTTACTGCGGTTACGTTTCCGGGCCAGACGACTTCGCACCAAACCCCAATTATATGCCCGCGATTTGGTATCACTCTAACTCGTTTCGAGAACTCGAGGAAATGCCTGCGCCGCCGAAAACTAAATCCTGTTCTTGGATTACTTCAGGTGTTAGCCGCAGCGCCAATCACCGCCAGAGATTAGACTTTATCAAATTGCTGCGATCGCAAGAATTGGATTTTGACCTTTACGGGCGAAACTTGCCAACTTGGGCGCGCGGGAACGGCACTGTGAACAATAAATGGCACGCCGTCGCACCATACTATTACAACTTAGCTATTGAAAATTATGCAGAAAACGATTTGTATGTCAGCGAGAAGCTTTGGGATGCTTTTTTAGCTTGGTGTTTGCCGATTTATTACGGCGGTTCGGCGGCGGATAAATTGTTGCCGGCGGGGAGTTTTCTGCGGCTTCCCAGTCTGGATGAGAAAGGAGTAGAATTTATTAAAGAGGTTGTGGCTAATGCGGATTATTGGCATGAAGCGAGGGAGAAAATTGCCGAAGCCAGACAAATCATTCTCCATGAATTGAACTTGCTTAATTGGCTGTCTAAGTTTGTATCTTAGGAAATAGGGCAATGACAGAAAACCAAAATCAACCCAAAAAATACGATGCCGTCAAGGGCGGTGAATCTCAAGTGCCATTCGCTGCGGCTGTTTTAGGCGGGATTCCCGGCGTTAAGAGTCGTTTGGCTTCACCGATTGTCGAGGTAAAAATTGCTGCGCTGTCTGAAGCAATCAGATATGGAGATGTTGGTTTAGATTTGATCGTTGGGGCACTGCAAGATGAATCGCTGCAGGTGAAGTTGGCAGCCTTTTTGGTGCTGAAGGATAGAGATGAACCAAATATAAAAAAGCAGTTACAAAAATATTTTCCTACTTTTGACTTTGATGCGATAACAGTAAATGCTAAAGGAAAAGAAAACAGTCGCTGCCGTTATTATGCTCACTTCTTCGCCGAAGACTTGGGCAATGGAGTTGTGCTGGAAATGGTTTATATTGCCGGAGGCACATTTATGATGGGTTCGCCTAACAGTGAACAAGGACGATATGATTACGAAAATCCGCACCATCTAGTCACGGTACCGGCTTTTTTTGCAGGCAAATACCCCATCACCCAAGCACAGTGGGAAGCAGTAATGGGAAACAACCCATCGGGTTTCAAAGGTGAAAAACGTTGTGTAGAAAATGTATCGTGGGATGATGCCGTCGAATTCTGTGCCAAAGTCTCGCAAAAAAACGGGAAAAAATATCGCCTCCTGAGTGAAGCAGAATGGGAATACGCCTGTCGTGCGAAAACCACAACCGAATTTCATTTTGGAGAAAACATTACCCCGGATTTAGTCAATTATCACGGATACTACCCCTACGCAAACGCTCCCAAAGGACTTTCCCGTAAAGAAACAACCAATGTCGGGAGATTTCCCCCCAATGCCTTTGGACTGTACGATATGCACGGCAATGTTTGGGAATGGTGCAGCGATAGGTGGCACGAAAACTATAACGGCGCACCAACTGACGGAAGTTGCTGGGAAACGGGCACATCTGAATACCGTATGCTGCGTGGCGGTTCCTGGGACAACTATGCGGTCAATTGTCGCAGTGCCGATCGTAACTGGCTTTCGGCGGGCGGTCGCCGCAGGAAGATCGGTTTTCGCGTAGCTGCGGATTTGGCGTAGTCTCCGGTTTTCGGTTCTGTGCTGCGGTCACCCGGACTCGGCCTTTTCTGTTCTTTTACCCTTTAAATGATTCGGCGGTGGAAATCGCAACTACATAAACCAAGTCCGCCTTCGCGAGACTATAGATATGAACGGAATTTGCACGCTAGCCAACGATAAAGTTTACGACCAATTAATTGCCTTACTCAACAGTATTGAAATTATCTTAGGCTCAAATACTCCGGTCTGTATTTATCCTTTTGACGAGCAAATAGAGCAAATCCAAGCTGAAATTGCTAACCGTCCCAACGTCTTTATTTATGAAGATAGCGAATCTGTTCAGCGATGGGACAAATTCATGCAAGCAGCCGCACCAGAGCGTTTGAACCGCAAAAAATTCCGGCTTTACGGCGCACACCGACGCTTTTGCGCTTTCGACGGCCCGTTTGAAAAGTTTATCTATATGGATGCCGATACTTTGGTGATGAATTCCCTTGATGCGGTTTTTATGAAGTTAGAGGAATCGGATTTTGTGGTTTATGATTTTCAATTTCGCGACCCAACTAAAGTATACAATATTCAGTCGCCAAAACTCCTAGAAGTTTTTGAGCAAAATCGGATCGACTCGGAAATATTTTGTTCTGGATTTTACGCCAGCAAGCAAGGATTGTTTGAGCAAAATACTAGGGAATGGCTGTTAGCTCAACTGCAATCGGGCGAGGCGGAAATTCTCTATGAAGGTGCGGGAGAACAGCCGTTGCTCAATTATATGGTGATGAAAACGGGCATGAATAGCTATAATTTTGCTTATAGCCTCCCGGATGGCGAAAAAACTGGGTGCAGTGTAACTTCTAAACATTTTGAAGAGCAAGATCAGATTTTGTACGACAAGGGAAACCGACTTACTTACATTCATTATATTGGTGTGCAGCCGGATTTAATTCGGAGAGTTTGTGCAGGGGAAAATATTGAGTTTCCCTATCGCGATTTGTTCCTGCATTACCGCTATCTCCACGAACCCTCCAAGCGTCCGATTTTTGCCCAAGCGCCAAAGTCTTATACTGAGGTTTCTGGGCCGAATTTGTTAAAAAGGGTATTGAGAAGGTTGAGGATAAATGTATGAGTCGCGGTATTTATATTGTTGCGAATGATAAGGTGATCGAAAGTGCGATCGCCCTTTTAAACAGCATACGTCTGTACAATTGTCAAGTACCTGTTTTTCTGATTCCCTTCGACGACAATTATCAGCAAGTCGCAGCCGCACTCAGCCTTCTCCACGACGTGCGATTGTTCCCAAATCTGGAGTTTTTGGAACAGTTTACCAGAGAAATTGGCCAAACGTTCGATCGCAACTTTTTAGCCCTCCCCAACAAAATGCGAAAACTCGCCGCCTGGTTTGGCCCCCTAGACGAATTTCTGTACATCGATACCGATATCATCGTCTTTGAAGACATCGCAGCCAACCTTAACAAACTATCAGAAGTAGACTTTTTTTGCTGCGACTACCACCACCTCAGCGAAAAACTGCGAAATGTATTTTCACCGGCTGTAAAAGAACAAAATATCTTTACAGACTCACAGCTTCAAGATGTATTTAACAGCGGTTTTTGGGCTTCCCGAAAAGGAAGTATTACAGAATCGCAAATGTATAAAATTTTGCGAGAATGTTCGCAGCATCGAGAATATTTTGACTTTACTCAAAATGTCACAGACCAACCTATACTAAATTATATCATTCTCAAACTGATTCCCAAGCGCTGCAATCTTGTTAAAGATTCAGCAACCGAACCGGGAAGCTGGGCTGGTTCCAAGCATTTTCAGGAAATAAATTATGTTCTTTATGACAAAGGCAAAAGGTTAAAATATATTCACTGGGCTGGAATCCCCATTAAATCAGGCAGCCCTTATTGGAAACTTTGGAAACATTATCGTTATCTCAATGAGGAACAACCAAATTTAGTGCAAAAAATATTTCGGGCTTTCAGTAGGTGAGGATAAAATCATATGTTCTATCATTGTCAACAAGCTTTGAAGAACAGGCAATATAGCTGTTCCACGATTCATAAATATTGTTGTATTTTTGACGCCAAACAAGCTTTGAAGAACAGGCATCTTGCCTGTTTCACAATCAATAAATTTTATTTCTTGTGGTGTGGGCATCTGGCCCGCACCTAAAAAGCAATATATATGCGCTGGGTTACTTATTAACTAAAAAACTATGGCTGATGGCATTTATATTCTGGCAAACGATGTTGTTTTCGACCAATTCGTGGCTTTATTAAACAGTCTAGAAGTCAATGGGGCGAAAAATATTCCTGTTTGCATCATTCCCTATGATGATAACTTGAAAAAAGTGCGATCGCACATTTCCCGCCTACACAATGTCACCCTGTTTGAAAATACCGATTCTATCCAGTTCTGGGAAGATTTTGCGACTCAAGTTTGGAAAACTCATGCAAAAGCTCAAAAAGTTTGGCAATCTCAAGGTTTGAAACCTGTTCAATGTTTGGAAATGCACCGAAAATTATGTTGTTTCGACGGTCCTTTTGATAAATTTATCTATTTTGACGCAGACACTCTGTTAATGGGTTCTCTAGATTATATTTATCAAAAGCTTGATGATTTTGATTGGGTAGCAAACGATTTTCAATACAAATCCGACCTCAATTATATATTTGATTTATCGTCTCCAAAATTACCTCAAATTTTAAATATTGACGAACTGCAATCTCATACTTTTTGTGCGGGTTGGTTTGCATCAAAAGTCGCGGGTTTCAATCGAAATAATGGCTCTCAATTATTAGAAAAATTAACATCAGGAGAAGCGGAAATAATGTCTTTACGGGGCGCTGACCAATCTTTACTTAACTATTTAGTCGCCCGCAGCAATATCTCTTTTTACAACTTTGCATATGCTGAACCACAACAGGTAACGGGAAATCATTGGTCTTCTCAATTTGAGGTGATAGATTATGTTCTATATGACAAAGGGCGACGGCTGACTTATTTGCACTACATGAGTATTTCGGCTGCAAAGTTTACTCGATTGTGTGCTGGCGAAGATGTTGAGATTCCCTACCGAGACGTATTTCTCCACTATCGCTATTTGAATTCGCCGGAAACACAGCCAAAACTCGCGCCTCCAAATTTGTTGGTTCGCTTGGGGAGAAATCTCAAAACTTGGGGAAGTCAAAAAGTTAACAACTTTCAATTTAAGCTGCGGAATTTCTGGGATAGATAGCCTCTAACTGTACAAAGACTGAATCCACTCCCATTCGCGCCTTAAGCCTTCTTCTAAAGCAACCTGCGGCTGATAACCTAAGATTTTCTTGGCTTTAGACACATCAGCGCTAGTGTGTCGGGCGTCTCCCCTCGCAGCTTCAGTAAAATCTATCCGAATAGGTCGATCGACAATTCTCTCTATTGTATCAATAACTTCTTTTAAAACTACCCGACTTCCCCCACCAATATTAAAAACTTCCCCCGCAGCTTCCGGAACCTCAGCCGCCGCTAAATTCGCCGCAACGCAATCGCTGATAAACGTAAAATCCCGCGTTTGCAATCCGTCGCCGAAAATTGAAATCGCCTCATCAAACAAAATCGACTTAAAAAATTTGTGAAAAGCCATATCGGGGCGCTGTCTCGGCCCGTAAACAGTAAAATAGCGCAGCGAAGTAGTCGGAAGACCAAAATTTTTGTAATAAAGCCCGCACAAACGTTCACCGGCTAACTTTGTAATTCCGTAGGGAGAAACCGGCTGCGGACAAGCATTTTCATTCGTGGGAAAAGATTCAGCATTGCCGTAAATTGAAGAAGAAGAAGCATAGACAAACTTTTGCAATCTTGGGGCATCTTTGGCCGCTTCTAACAATACTTGAGTGCTGTTAATATTGCGTTCGGTATAGCTGCGAAAACCGTCGCCCCAGCTAGCACGAACTCCTGCTTGCGCCGCCTGATGAAATATTACCTTAACATCGGATAAAAGACCTCGCCAATTTTGAGACAAAATATCGCCTTCCACCAATTCAAAACCCGGATACTTTTCAAATCGTGCAATATTCTTGCGCTTGAGATCCGGATCGTAATAATCGTTGAACTCATCAACACCGATAACCGTGTCCCCTCTATTTAAAAGAGTTTCTACTAAGTTAGAGCCAATAAATCCCGCCGCACCCGTAACAATAACAATACTCATTAGATTTTAGATTTTAGATTTTAGATTTTAAAAATTTTACAGAAATTATTGCATAAGTTTTCATATTCTTCTTTCTCTTTCTCTTCCTCTGCGTTCTCTGCGTTTCAAAAAGCATCAAATAGGATAATCTTAGAGAACTATCAACCCCCTTCCTTCAGATAAAAAGAGGTTGATAGTTAACCTTTCATTGTTCAAAAGAATCTAAATCCAGCGCTTGGGAACCTCCGCGTTCTAACTCGATCAAAAGCTTACCCAACTGAGTCCAAACTAGCCAACCTGTGAGTACCGTCAGTGGCAAAGCTAGGGCATAAGAAAGTAGTTTTGGGAAGCCAAAAATCTCCATTCCAGAAGCTAAAAATACGCAAATACCGCCAGCCATTCCCAGAAAAGGTATGACCAATTGCAGCCTTGGCAGGTTAGCCAAGGTGCGAGTAGAACGATTTTTAGACCACTGTTGTACGGATTGTTTGAGAGTTGCTTCAAATGCTACACCGGAGGCCATCCCTGCTAGCAGTCCAGCCGACATTAAAAAATAGGGAGGTTCTGGAAAATAATACACGAATAATTCCTTAATTTGGGTAATTTGGGTAATTGGGAATTGGGAGTAGGTAATTGAGAATTGGGAATTGGGAATCGGCAAAAGTAGAATTATTTTTCTTTCTTCTTCCCTCTTCCTTCTTCCTTCTTCCCTCTTCCTTCTTCCTTCTAATTAAAACCGAGTTAGCGCCGCTGCTCCTGCTGTGGAAAACTCCGTCAAAGCGCCTAGAGCAACGTTGAAAAGGCGACCGGGCTGCAAATCTTCCTTGACTAAGTTCCACAGGCTGCGAACTTCTTCGGTGTGGATTCGATCGTCCTCAATCAAAGCTAACATTAGCTGGCGTCTCAAAAACGACCCTTCCTCTGACAGCAAGAATTGCAAGCCTAGTTGTGCTGTTGGTAGCAAGTCGAAACTACGATCGGATCGGGCGATCGCGATCATGTCCTCCAACCTGTTCCACTGGAATTTGCCATCTTTGAATAATACCTCAATCAGTCGCCGCCGCAGTGCCGGAGATTCTCCGTTCAACAAACGCCGCGCTACATAAGGATACGCCACCTCGACTATCTTGAAATTGGGATTCAGCGTCAAGGCCAAACCTTCTTCTGTCACCAGAGAGCGAATAATTAAGGCAAATTTCGCCGGCACCCGGAAAGGATAATCGTACATCAACTCCGAAAACTGGTCTGTAATCGTCTTGAAG
The DNA here is from genome assembly GCF_036701035.1 of Microcoleus sp. Pol7_B2. Lineage (NCBI taxonomy): Bacteria > Bacillati > Cyanobacteriota > Cyanophyceae > Oscillatoriales > Microcoleaceae > Microcoleus > Microcoleus sp. Pol7_B2. The sequence goes on from NZ_JAUBQB010000053.1 coordinate 25,615, forward strand.
TTAAAATCTGACACCTTTTCGCCGACGATATCACCCAGTACAGATTCCAACGCCGGAACGATCGGCATAATATCTGTATCTGGTGTCAAAAAGCCCAGTTTGACAAAATCCTTAGCTAACTCTAAGTAATCTTTGTTGATCAAATGAACGACAGAATCAACCAAAGTTTCTTTAGTTGTTTCTTCCATCTGATCCATCATCCCAAAATCAATGTAAGCCATACGGCCGTCCGCTAAGGCAAACAGATTTCCCGGATGGGGGTCAGCGTGAAAAAATCCGTGTTCCAGCAACTGCCGCAAACCGCTGCGGACTCCGACTTCAATTAAACTATCGGTATCCAAACCTGCGGCTTTAACACTTGCCATATCTGTCAGCTTGATGCCCTCAATCCATTCGAGAGTGAGAACGCAATTTGAAGTATAGCGCCAGTAAATGCTCGGAACTTTTACTGTCGGGTCGTCGGCAAAATTTGTAGCAAATTTCTCGGCGTTGCGGCCTTCATTGATATAGTCAATTTCCTCGAACAATTTGATACCGAATTCATCGACTATTAAACAAAGGTCGTGACCGAGATTCAGCGGCAACAAGGGGCCCAACCATCCAGCGGCCCAGCGCATTAAATAAAGATCCAGGCTCAAGACTGGCAGCAAATTCGGTCGCTGAACCTTCACTGCTACTGCTTCCCCCGTGAGGAGGCGAGCTCGGTAGACTTGACCGAGACTTGCCGCGGCGACAGGTTCGGGAGAGATTTCGCTATAGGTTTCGCTAATTTTGCGATCGAGTTCTGCTTCAATAATCTCGAAAGCGCGCACCGAGTCAAACGGCGGCAATTGATCCTGAAGTTTGATCAATTCTTCGAGAAAGTCTTTGCGGATCAAATCCGGTCTGGTAGAAAGGGCTTGGCCGACTTTAATGAAAGTGGGGCCCAAGCGAGTGAGTATTTGTCGCAGGTGGGCGGCCCGTTCCGGCTGGTGTGCTGCGACTTCGTGCTGCCAACTGTCCCACAGCATCCCCAGAACGAAGCCCGCAAAAGACCAAATAACGGTAATTGCGCGCCAAATTGCTTTCCAAGGACGGTTGCGGTAATACTGAGCGATCGCTTGTGGATCGTAGCGTCTAGCCTGAGTGAATTGATACTGAGGCACTCGTTTATTTTCCTCTTATCTTATGAAAATTACAGGTTAAATTGAGAATTGGGCATCGGCCATCGGGCATCGGGCATTAGGGATCAGGCATCGGGCATCGGGGATTGGAAGTCGAAAGTTCAAATATTATTTATTCTTTCTTCTTCGTTCTTCCTTCTTCGTTCTTCCCTCTTTCCTCTTCCTTCTTCCTTCTTCATCATTGACCGATCGCATTGCAAGGTTTAGGCGAGCGGAAAATGCACCCGTTCGAGGCGGATTGCTAGCCTAAATTTGTTTCTTTTCATTAAATATAGTACATAAAAGTACAAGTGATCGGTCAAAATACTTAACGGCTCTCCCTGACCGCTGCACATTCTCACAACACTGCAACCCTGCAATTCTTTTCTCCTGCTGCGTTTCGCTCGCTTATGCCATCGCGCCAAAGCTACCGGATGCGATCGGCCTTTGCCAAGCAATCTTTCAGCCCATAAATCGTCCGCTCTTGTTGATCCCTCGACAGTTCCGGAAACATCGGCAAAGACAAGACTTCGCGACAAACTTGCTCAGCCTTTGGCAACTGACCTGCTTGATAACCCAAAGATTTGTAAACAGGTTGCAGGTGCAAAGGTAACGGATAGTAAACCATCGAACCGATGCCGCATTCTTGCAACTGAGCCCGCATCCAATCTCGAAAATCGCCAGAGGGATTTTGCGCCTCTTCTGGACTTGTCAGCCGGATCGTGTATTGATTCCAAACTCCTCTTGCTTCCGGCAATTCTTTGGGGACGGCAACTCCGGGCACGCGGGAGAGAAATTCGCTGTAAAGTGCCGCTTTCTCCTGCCGCTGCGCGTTCCAACTGTCGAGATACCGCAATTTAATGCTGAGAATCACCGCTTGCAGGGCATCTAAACGGCTGTTGTACCCGATTTCTTCGTAGAAATATCTAGAAGACTGTCCGTGTTCTTTGAGCACTCGCATCGAAGCTGCGAGGGCCGGATCGTTTGTCGTCACCGCGCCACCGTCACCGCAAGCGCCTAAGTTTTTGGTCGGATAAAAACTGAAGCAGCCGACATGGCCGATGCTGCCGACTTTTCGAGACTGCCATTGGGCCCCGACAGACTGGGCGCAATCTTCAATTACGGCTAAGTTGTGTCGAGTCGCAATTTCCATCAACCGAGTCATGTCTACGGGTTGGCCGAAGATGTGCACTGGCATAATTGCCTTGGTTTTGTCGGTAATTGCCGCTTCGACAAGTTCGACATCCAGATTAAAAGTCTCGCTGTCAATATCGACAAATACTGGAGTTGCACCGACGGCGCTAATTGTCTCAGCCGAAGCAAAAAAGGTAAAAGGAGTGGTAATCACTTCATCGCCGGGGCCAATTTTGAGAGCACGCAAAGCCAAAATCAGCGCATCGGTGCCGGAGTTGCAGCCCACGCACTCGGAAACTCCAGTGTAGTCGGCGAACTCTCGTTCAAAACTCTTTACGGCCGGGCCGCCTACGTAGCCGCCAGAGGCAAGCACTTTTTGCACCGCAGCGGTTATCTCGTCGCCAATCTGCGCGTATTGGCGGGTTAAGTCGAGGGGGGGAACATTATTCACTCTTCACACCATAAATTTCAAGCATTATCAAAGCAAATTCTTGCAGCAAAACTGTTTTCCAGAAACCTTTATTGCAATATCTTATATTTGGACAGGCAAACAATCACATTATCGAAAGGGTGGGCCGGTGTTAATTGAGCTAGATTTTACAGATTTGGGTTGGGCTTTGGGGATGGTGGCGATCGCGATCGGGCTTTCGGCGTGGCAGGGATTGGGATTGGAGGGGGCGATCGCGATCGCGGCAGGGCGCACCCTGATCCAGCTAATCTTAGTCGGATACGTGCTCGCAGTCGTATTTGACCCCGAGGGGAAAAATCCTTGGCTGGTTTTAGCAGTTTTAGCAATCATGCTGACAACAGCTAGCATGGTTGCCAGCAACCGCATCAGCAAAAAAATCAAGAACTTACTGCCCTTAGTTTGGGGTTCAATTTTTATCAGTACGGCCTTGACTCTCGCTTATACAAACTTGCTAATTTTGCAACCTGACCCTTGGTACGAACCGCAATACCTGATTCCTTTAGCGGGTATGATTTTGGGCAATGCCATGAACTCCGGGGCGATCGCCGGCGAAAGACTTCTCAGTACAGTTAATAGCAGCCAGTTAGAAATAGAAACCCATTTAAGTTTAGGTTCCACTCCGCAGCAAGCAGTAAAACAGTACCGCAAAGATGCCATCAAAGCTGGATTAATCCCGCTCTTAAATACAATGACAGTGGTAGGAATCGTGACTTTACCCGGGATGATGACAGGTCAAATGCTGAGCGGTGTCAGTCCTCTCGATGCAGCATCTTACCAGATTTTGATTATGTTTGTGTTAGCGCTGGCAACTGTAATCGCAACTCTGCTGTTGACTGAGGGATTGTCCCGGAAGTTTTTTAATCAAGATGCACAATTGATAAAATGGTAATTGGGCATTGGTAATTGGTAACATCATGTGGGTATGAACTTGCATTTGGCACTATTTTTAAGAACAGGCAAGATGCCTGTTCCACAAGACTTAAGTTTTCTTGTGGGGTGGGGGAACAGGCAAGATGCCTGTTCCACGAAGAGTGAGTTTTCTTGTGGGGTGGGCTTCTAGCCCGCCCTGTCATCACTAAGGATAAATAGCCATGATTCAAAGTCCAACTCAACCAGTAACCTTTGAAGAATTTGTCGAATGGAAACCAGAAAACCGACGTTACGAACTGCACAAGGGAGGGATTATTGAAATAACCCAGCCACCGGGAAAACATGAAGAAGTTATCGGTTTCTTAGTCTCGAAATTAACTCTTGAAATTGTCAGGCTAAACCTTCCGTACCTAATCCCAAAACAAGCATTAGTTAAGCCGCCGGAAAACGAATCAGCCTATTCGCCCGATATTCTGATCTTAAACCGCCCCAACTTAGCATCAGAACCTCTTTGGGAAAAGTTCTCCACTGTGACTCAATGTGCATCAATTTCGCTGGTTATTGAAGTAGTTAGCACGAATTGGCAAGATGACTACATCAAAAAAGTAGGCGAATACGAACTAATCGGGATTCCTGAATACTGGATTGTGGATTATCTAGGTTTGGGGGGTCGCAGGTTTATTGGCAATCCCAAACAACCAACGATATCGGTTTATCAGTTGGTTGACGGCGAGTATGAGGTGAGTTTGGTTCGGGGAAATGATAGGATTGAGTCGCCAACTTTTCCAGAGTTGAATTTGACGGCGCAACAAGTTTTTCAAGCGGGATTGACTGCGGATGAAATCGCTGGAGATGCGTGAGTGTAAATATTGCGAAAAATATGACAGATTTTTCGCCCTCACGCACCCTACAACTACAACTACTTCGGTTCGTGACTCCCAATCCGCTGGCCTTCGCCATCGTACACCTGCATCGGGATTTTGGCGTTTTCGGCGATCGCCTCCAAAGCTTTTTGCAATGTTTGAACGTGCTTTTCTACAGCTTGGCGAGACTTCACAGCATTGTTGTTGTTTGCTTGAATGAAAGTTTGTTGCAGTTTCTGCACGTAATTAGGAGTCATCTGTACCGCAATCAAATCTTTGCTAACAGTATAGTCGCAAATCTTGGGGTTACCTTTACAAGTTCTATCTAAATCAGTGCGGGCTTTTTGTAGGTTTCTTTCTTCCTGTAACCTTACTTCTGCTTGCTGCAATGAAGTTTTGTAGGAAGCGATCAGCGGTTGGGCTTTCTGAGAATAGGCAGTTGCCGCCGGCACTTGCTCCGCGTAACTCAAAGCTCTTCGCCAGGATTCTGATGCTTTAAACCAGGCGTTTTTGCCCTCGAAAATTTGAGCTTCCGCTGCTAAAGTCACAGCTTGAGTATACGCATTTTCCGAAATTCCTTCGACATTTTTGCGCTCGCGAGCTTCTGAAAGTTTGGTTTCGTATTTAGGAACTAACAGTTTAGCTTGTTGGTAAGATGTCGTGCTCGTGGGAATTTCTGATAGGATGTCGAGGGATTCTTCCCAACCTGATTGCACTTGATCCCAAGTCTCGGCTGTCTGAGCTACTGCTTCGCGAGCTTCTGCTATTTGGGCTCTACTTTTGGCCGCGAGCAGCGTTTTTTCGGCTTGTTTCTCTGTGCTTAACTGCCGATTTCCAGTTGCTAAATTCTTCCCGTATTCTTTTGTCTTTCTCTGAGCAAACGGATAAACTGGGCTGTCGGTGGGGATTTCTCCGAGTTCGGCGATCGCACTTTGCCACAGAGCTTGCGCTTCCTGTCCGTTTTCGGCAGAATAAGGCGGATTTTGGGTTTTCTGGGCTGCTGACTGTGCGAGGCGCGCTGCATCGATCGCAGAGTTTAAATTCTGATTTTGCGAACGGTAGCTTTCCAGAGCGCTTTGAGCTTCACCGCGATGAATTGACCAGGAGGGAATCGGTTCTAAAAGGGCGATCGCCTGTTTTAACTGTCGCTGCGCTTCTTGGGGGCTGTTGGCAACTTTTGACGTTTTCAGCGTCTTCGTCGAATTATCGCTCAACTGTTTGGCATTAGCTAATGCTGTACATTCTCCGATAACACAGGGGCGGCTCAGCATATAATAACCGCCTGCCAAAATTAGCGCCGCCATGCTGACCATTCCTGCTGCAGCCAGCATCGCAAACGGTGAATGCTTGGGTTTTTGGGCAACTGCTACCGCTTCCATATCCAGCGGATTGAAGGGATTGTCTGCAATATCTGCCGGGATTGCAGCTACCTTAAAGGCGATCGGATCGGAATTGCTGGAACTCTCAGACAAATTGGGGAAATATTCTTCAGCCCACGCATCTTTCCCATCCGTTTCTAACGGTATCTCCTCCTCTACATCCGCCGTCTGAGCAACATTTTCTGTTAAGACTATCCCTGTTTCTTCTGCGGGGGTATTCTCGGTTTTTTTGAACAACTGCACTGTTTTTGGTCTTGACAAAACAGGGTTGTGCATGGTAAAAGAATGGAAAGCATAAGGCTGTTTTTGCCCGGTAATTTTTAGGCAAAGTCCAATCTGTTGAATAGATTCTGGTTCTATTTCGAGAATTGCTGCTTCTAGCACCGCAAAAGTCGGTTTGGCTTTGAGAACTAAACTGCGCGGGTGTTCTCCCACAACCGTTAAAGATTCATCTCGAAAATCACAACTAATATAAAGCGGTAAGTTTTTAAATCCGGCTGCTTGCAAGTGTTGCTGCAATTTTACTTCGAGAATTTGTGCGTTGCTTTGTCGCGTTGCTGCTGTCATATTTTTTCCTCTCTCTGATATCACCACTTTCGATTTTAGATTTGGGATTTTTGATTTTAGATTGCCTAACTGTCGGGATTTTTGATTTGTTTGAACTACGGCACCGATTCATTCCAAATCTTAACTCTTAAAATTCAAGTTGCAACAAAATCTTAACTCTCAAATCTCAGCTTGCAAAGCCTGTCCATAACTTTCGCTGTAATAAACTTGAGTCACGTCAAAACGTCCGCCATATTGTTTGAAAGGTTCTGCTGCATAACCAAGCGGCAGCAAACAGCAAACATCTACTTCTTCGGGAATTTGAAAAACTTCTTTCACCTTAGCGCTGACAAAACCTTCCATCGGACAACTGTCTACCCCAAAACTTTTAGCTGCAATCATTAAGTGGGCTACTGCGAGCATTGTATGTCTGTTTGTCCAAGCTTCTAGGGAGTCGAAGCAGGGACGGTTCTCGAACAATTGCGGGATTGCTTGTCGCATATAACCGGCTAAATTGTCATTCATTGCCCCTGTGGCTTTGCCCAATTCGATGACAGCTTCGGTGTTTTCGGGGCTGGCGGCGCGTCGATCGCCACAACAGATTAATACTACTGGGGCTTCTACCACTTGGCGCTGATCAAAGGCGCAAGCTTTTAATTTTTCTTTGCTGGCTGAGTCTTGAAGTACGATAAACCGCCAAGGCTGCAAGTTGTAACCAGAGGGCGATCGCACTCCCAACCGCAAAATCTCTGCCAATATTGCTGGGGGAATCGGATCGGGTTTGAAGCTGCGCGCGGCCCGGCGGCTTTCGATCGCCGTTTTAACATTAATTGAAGGTTGGATTTCAATTGTCATGGATAATTCTAATGGGTAATTGGTAATCGGTAATTGGGCATTGGGCATTGGGCATTGGGCATTGGGATTGGGGCATTGGGCATTGGGATTGGTAACTTAAAAAAGTTGAATTGTTTTTCTTCCTTCTTCCTTCTTCCTTCTTCCCTCTGCCTTCTGCCTTCTGCCTTCTTCCTTCGTCATCCCAAGCCCAACTCGCGCTTGAGCAAATTAATCGACTTAGAGCCGATGTAATTTTCGGAGCATATCAGTTGCGGGGGACGAATAATATCTTCTCTAGCCGCATTGATGGCAGCTTTAACTGTAGCAAAACTCGGTTGGTCGCAAAAAATTGTTCTGGCCGATCGCACGATCGAGTTAATCTTGTACTCGTCTGACACCAAGGCCGTCATCACCAGCAAATCCTCTCCCCGGATGCTGTGGATGATGACTTCGGTCGATCGCAGCATTCCCGGACTCAGGCTGACTAGACCCAAATAACTGTCTTTGGGCAAACTCCCGACTAGCTGGATTTCCTGGCTGTAGTCGTAGATGTCTACGGGAATAACTCGCACAGAACGCGGTGCCGAAATCGATTCTGCTTCTCCGATAAAATATCGACTCGTGATCACAGTTCCCGAAGAGATTTGATCCAAAAAAGTACCTAGCTGTTCCATCGGCACTAACTGTATGGGAATGCGAAGAGCTTGTTCGAGTTCTTTCGCCATCAGTTCGCCCACGCCGATGTCTTCTGTGGGGGCTGTGACGACCACTCGGGCGCTGCACCTGAGCCGCCAGTCAATTTCGGCCAAAAGTAATTCCCTCGCTTGGTTGAGCGTACAGCCCTGTCCCAGCAGTTGATCGATACTTCCTTGCACTATTTTATTGGCCAGGGGATATTCTTCGAGGATCGGAGATTTGAGTTTGTTGCCGCCTTCGTTGCCGAGGGCGCGGACGTAAATGCCCGATCCTGCTTGGGCTTCTACGAGTCCGGTATTTTCGAGCTGGCGGTATACTTTGCTGATGGTGTTGCGGTGCAAACCCGTCTGCATGGCTAGCTGTCTGGTGCTGGGCAAGCGGTGTCCGGGCGGAAATTGTCGCGAGGCGATCGCAAACCTGATTTGATTGAATAGTTGGGTGGATGCTGGAATATCGCTATCTGTTTGAATATGAAATTGAACCATTATTAAAGGCTCCGACGACTTCAACTTAGTATTTTTATAACGTCGAGTACCGCGCCTAGGATTGCTCCGATATCTCTGTCTATAGCATAATCTTATTTGGTTGATCTGCAGCAGCCGTTCTGCCACAGGGCGATCGCGCCGAAGAGGCAATTAATCGCAGCCTGCGGAGTTTCCCTCAACAATCAGTTACTTTCAAGTCTTAGTTTTATTTACTCTGAGATTTTGAGCTCGCTTGCTATTTTTCTACCCGTCAGCAAATAAGTCTGCATTTGCCCTTTACCTTTAATCTCGATCTCGCCACGATCTTCAAATTCATATTTATCCTGAAGCAACTCATAAGTATAGCGGCTGACTTGAATGCGACCTGTTATGCCGTGAGATTCCATGCGGCTGGCTGTATTCACTGCATTTCCCCACAAATCGTAAATGAATTTTTTAGTCCCGATTACCCCCGCTACCACCGGCCCGCTATTAATCCCGATGCGGAGGTCAAATTTCGTATCTAGCTTCGCATTTAGTTCCTTAATTGCTGCTAGCATATCCAGCGCCATTTCGGCGATCGCCTCTGCGTGGTCTGGACGTTCAATGGGAATACCGGCTGCTACCATGTAAGCATCCCCGATCGTCTTGATTTTTTCTAAGCCGTGCTTCTCACTCAGTTGGTCAAAAGTTGAGAAAATTTCATTCAGTAAGTATACTAATTTAGTGGCGGACATGGTAGTAGAAATCTGGGTAAAATTCACCAAGTCAGCAAAAAGAATTGTTGCTTTTTCAAACTTGTCAGCTATCACCCCCGGTTTATACTTCAACCTGTGGGCGATCGGTTCGGGCAAAATATTTAACAATAACCTTTCAGTTGTTTTCTGTTCTTTTCTGAGTGCAGCTTCCATCTGCCTGCGCTTGGTTATGTCGTGAAAAAACACAGAAATGCCGTCGTAAGAAGGAAAAACCCGGACTTCCAACCACACTTTTAAGGGACGATAATATTTTTCAAAAGCCACTCCAATTTGTTTAGCAACAGCTTCATGATACTCTTTATAAAAATCAGAATTTGCGAATTCGGGAAACTCTTCCCAAAAATTTTTACCATAAAGTTCTTCCTGGGATCGCTTCAAAAATTGTGATCCTTTGTAATTGACGTAAGTAAATCGCCACTGGGTGTCGAAAGCAAAAAAAGCATCGCTCATTCCTTCTAAAAAATTGACAATTTGCTCGTCGGTAGAACGGAGTTTTTCTTCTACTTGTTTGTTCCTGAGCTGTGCCCGCTTTAATTTAGTCAGATTGATTCGCAACTCCATGTGGTTGATAATTTGCCGTCCTAAAGTCCGCAGCGCTTCTAGCTGTTCTGGGGCGAGATTACGAGGGATTGTATCTATCGCGCACAAAGTGCCGATCGGATAACCATCGGGAGTTACTAGCGGCGCGCCAGCATAAAACCGAATATTTGGATTGGAAGTTACTAGCGGATTGGCGGCAAAGCGATCGTCATCTAGAGCATTGGGTACAACTAGCAATTCGTTGGGATTTAAAATAGCGTGGGCGCAAAAAGCTGACTCTCTCGGAGTTTCGGGCACCTCCAGACCTGCTTTTGATTTAAACCACTGTCTGTTAGAATCTATCAAACTTACTAAAGCAATAGGAGTGCCGCAAATATAGGAGGCTAAAGCTGTTAGATCGTCAAAAGCTGCTTCGGCTTCTGTATCTAGAATGTCGTAGCGATGAAGTGCTTCTAGCCTCTCTTCTTCGTTGCTGGGCAAAGGTGCAGCTTGCATGGGTGGCGGCGAGGATATAGGTTTACGAACAATGCGTGGAAGTATTAGTGCTGCGATTTTTCTGACTTGGAAAACCACTTTTTTAATTAATATGAACAGACTTGTTTGCCAACTTTTCTTCATTTTTATCGATCTTTTTTCCTACCTAATGAAACTACCTCTGTACCAGAGAAGTCGGCTTTACTTACCTATTTACCGCAACTAGCTCCTCAATCTCTTGAGCTTTTGTCGGCAATTTCCTCTCAATACTTCTCTACCGTCTTCGGTGACAAGTATATCATCTTCAATCCGGATTATCGGCGAATTTTTCTAGCTCCTCCCACTTAACAAAATTTTTATATTTGGCAGGATTTTCAGAGTTATTCAAAATTGCCGGCTTTGGATTTAAACCACTATCTGTTAGACTCTATCCAACTTACTAAAGCAATAGGAGGGCCGCAAATATAGGAGGCTAAAGCTGTTAGATCGTCAAAAGCTGCTTCTGCCTCTGTATGTAGAATGTCGTAGCGGTGAAGTGCTTCTAGCCTCTCTTCTTCTTTGCTGGGCAAAGGTGCAGCTTGCATGGGTGGTGGCGAGGATACAGGTTGGCGACCAATGCGTGGAAGTATTAGTGCTGCGATTTTTCTGACTTTGGTGATGACTTTTTTAATTAATATGAACAGACTTGTTTGCCAACTTTTATTCATTTTTATTGATCTTTTTTCCTACGTGATGAAACTACCTATGTCCCCGAGAAGTGGGCTTTACTTACGTATTTACCGCAACTAGCTCCTCAATCTCCGGAGCTTTTGTCGGCAATTTCCCTGTCAACACTTCTCTACCGTCTTCGGTGACAAGTATATCATCTTCTATGCGTATTCCCCGCACATCAGCGAATTTTTCCAACTCGTCCCACTTAACAAAATTTTTATATTGGGCACGATTTTCAGAGTTATTCAAAATTGCCGGAACTTGATAAAATCCCGGTTCGATCGATACCAGCATTCCCGGACGCAAAACTCGATTCAACCGCAAAAATCCCAACCCAAACCGACTGCTTCTCGTTCTTCCGGCTTCATAGCCAGCCAAATCTCCTAAATCTTCCATATCGTGAACATCCAAACCAATTAGATGTCCGATACCGTGCACAAAAAATAGTGCGTGAGCATCCATTTCTACCAGATCTTCAACATTGCCCCGCAAGATACCCAAATCAACCAATCCTTCCGCCATAATCCGAGCAGCTAACAGGTGAATGTCTTGATATTCCATGCCCGGGCTAATTTTATCAATACAAGCATCGTGTGCTGCCAAAACTACGTCATAAATCGCTCTTTGAGTCGGAGAAAACTTGCCCGAAATCGGCCAAGTGCGAGTCACATCCGCCGCCCATCCCGTTGATGTTTCCGCACCAACATCTGCTAACAACAAATCTCCGGTTTGTAGGGGATTGTGATAATGTTCGCTGTGCAGGACTTCTCCGTGAACAGTCACGATACTAGGATAGGCATAGGTCATATTTTTGGAGATGATGACACTTTCCATTGCAGCGCGCACCCCTGCTTCTATTTGAGCATTTCGAGTTGCCGCCATCCCCGCTTTGTGAGCTTCTACAGTGACAGCCGCAGCTTGACGCAATTCGGCCAAACTACCTGCATCGTGGCTCAAGCGCAGAGATACGATCGCCTGAGTTAATTCTAGGTCGATTCCGGTTGGCGAGTTTGGCGGTGCCAGAGGGCGATCGAGAATTTGAGACTGTTGCAACTGAGTCCAAGAATCCTGAACGGCGATCGTTGCTGCATTGGTCGATCGGGCTTTTAATTCGGCCATTGGGAAAGCAGCATCAGCCCCAATTAGTTCGGCAATTTCTGCTCTTCTCGGCATTTCTCCGTGCCAAAGCGTGCTGCTAGCAGGTGCCTCATCTAAAAACAATTCTAATTTTCCCGATTCTAAGCGAATGGCAGCATTTTCTAAGGGCAAACCAGCAAAATATAGAAAGTGACTGCTGGCACGAAAAGGATAAGTAAGTGCCGGATAATTGCGAGGAATGCTGCGGCCCGACCAGAGAATTACCGGAAAATTAATTAAACTGGCCAGTTTTTGTCGCCGTTGCTGTAAAGTATTAGTTAACAAATCATAACCTTCTGTAATTTTCATGGGTAGAAACCGATAAGTTTGAGTTTGGTTTGGAGTCAGCGGGAAGTTTTTGCATTCTCGGCATTAAAACACTAAAATTCAGACTGCCAACTTGGCAGACCTTTTTGAGAAAACTCTCATGTTTATCTGATTTTTTGCTAGCATTTATAGGGTGTCTTTTTTATAGTCTTTGTCGTCATCGCCGGGATGATTGGGTTAAGCAGTAAGGCTGAGCCACAGACAGGAAAAAAAGGCTGAAACTGCTACTTTGCAGGCAATTAGCAGAAATGTCACAACACCCGCAATTAATCAAATTCCTCGATCTGGTTTTTGTTGATTGGGTGAGGTGAGCGATCGCCTATAATTGACGGTTCGATCTTTTAGAATTTAAATTATAAGTAAAATTAACTGAAAAAACATGAAAATTTCTCATAAAGCTCCTCAAACTTCTGTGCAAGTACGCGATTGGCCGATCGCAGACTTACCGGGATTGAGCAAGGAAAACCAATCTCAACTAGAAGAGTGCAGCATCACCACAACCGGACAACTAATTCGCATGACGAAAACGCAGGCGGCGAAAGTGTTGCTAGCCAATCAATTACAGATTAACATTCAATATGTTAATAAATGGGTAGCGATGGCAAATTTGGCTCGAATTCCGAGTGTAGGGTGTCAGTATTGCGGGCTGTTACTTCACGCCGGGGTTGCTTCGCCGGCTCAATTGGCTCAAATGCCCGTGGAGAGATTGCACCAACAAGTTTTAAGGCTGCACGTAGCGACAATGCAGCGCAATGACTTGACTCCTTCAGTCGATCGCGTGCAAAAATGGGTTCAACAAGCTAGATTAGTCAGTAGTCATTAGTCATTAGTCATTAGTCAACAGTCATTATTATGTCAATTCAAGTTTACGGAATCCCGAACTGCGGCACCTGCAAAAAAGCTTTCCAATGGCTCAAAGATAGCGATGTTAATTACGAGTTCATTAACACCAAAGAACAGCCACCGACTCGCGAAACAATTCAAAGCTGGGTAGCTGCTTTGGGTTTTCAACCCATACGAAATACTTCCGGTCAATCTTACCGCGCTTTGGGCGACGACAAGAAAGATTGGACGAGCGAACAGTGGGTGGAGGCTTTTGCTAAGGATGCGATGCTACTGAAACGTCCTCTTTTCGTTAAAGATGGAACGGCTGTTTTAGTAGGTTTCAAAGAAGACGCAATTAGAGAAAAATTGGGGCTTTAAAATGGCTGAGTTCAGCCTGTTGTTCGCCGCAAAAACTTAAGTTCGCCCATATCATCCGTGAAACCCCAACGCTCGTAAAACGGCATCATGTTCGGCAAACAATTAAGATAAAAATGCTCGACACCTTGCAGTTCGGGATGAGTTAAAACTGCATCCATCAACTTCGCACCCAGTCCCATCTTTCTGTGTGTCGGCTTGATAATGACATCAAAAATCATGGCTCTGTATACGAAATCGGTAAGGACGCGGGTAATGCCAATTAGCCGATCGCTCTCATCGACAAAACCAATGATAACATCAGTCGCCGCCAGCATTTTCACAACGTCATCGCGCGTCCGCTTGTCGCTCCAAAACTCGTTTTTGTACAAATCCATCAAGTCGGAAACCTGGCTTTCGGTCAAAGTTTCGACAATTCGGTAGTTATCCATTTTATCGGTCATACTCTACTTTACCGTAATCTAGTTTAATTGCGCGATCGGCTAAATCAAAATAGCGATCGTCGTGACTAATCACAAAAACTGTTTTCCCCCGCCGCTTCAACTCCGGTAGCAACTGCTTGTAAAAAATATCCCGGAAAAACGGGTCTTGATCGGAAGCCCATTCATCAAACAAATAAATCGGTCTATCTTCCAAATACGCCGTCAGCAAAGCCAGCCGCTTTCGCTGTCCCTGAGACAAAGCCGTAGTTGACAAAACTCCATCTTTCACCTGAACTTTATTTTCCAAATGAAACTCTCGCAAATATTCAGCAGCCTGCTTGTCCAAATCGTGATTAGTCATCCCCAAAAGCCTTTCAAACAGATAGAAATCAGAATAAATAGCAGAAAAATGCTGCCTGTACCACTCTCGATTTTCATCAGTAATTGACTGACCATCTAGGAGAATTTTTCCCGATTCAGGAATATACAAACCAGTGATTAACTTAGCTAAAGTAGACTTACCGCTGCCATTCCCGCCAATTATAAACACCAATTGACCCGAATGAAACTTCAAATTAAGCTCGCCCAAACTAAAATTACTGTCTTCTTTTTCTCCCGGATAGCTGTGAATTACTCGATTTAACTCCAGTGTCTCCCACTCAGGAGTTTGAAACGGTTTAACCGTTGAACTTATCTCAGCTTGACTCGCCAAAGCCAATCCCATTCTATCTATCTTTTCCACAGAAGTATTAGCACGAAAAATCGCCGGCAACCTTTGCAAAATATTCTGAAACGGAGACATTAGATAGGTACTTGTCAGAATGTAAGCTGACAAAACAGGTGTAGAAACTGGCACAAATTTCGGCAAAGCAAACAGCAGCAAACCCATCAGCATAAAAAATAGCAACTGACCCACTCCAATCGCAACTGCACCAGTATTCAAAGCAGTCACGTTATAATGGCGGGAAGCATCAGCACTCACCTGCAATTGTTCCGTAAAAAACTCTTGGCGGCGCAAGGAATGCAGTTTAAGTTCCTTAATTCCATCAGTAATACTGCGAAAATGCTTAAATAATATATCTTGTTCTTCTCTGGCTAAATCGAAGAATTTCCGCATTTTGCTGAGCAACAACTGCACTGTGCCAATCATCAGCACCAAAAAACCAAATACAACAACAAAAACCGTCCCCGAAATCGTGCTTAAGTAAGTTAAGCATCCCACGACAACGGCGATATCAACACAGAGAAAAGGAATCAAAAATATAGTATTAGAAAGCGTTCCCACATCATCTGTGAGAGTTGCCAGCAAGCGGTTAGCGCCCAACTCTTCCAAATTCCGCAAAGGAGTAGACAAAATGCCACGGCTCAAACTCAGCCGCAGATTGTAAACAGCTTCTTGAGAAAGGTAGATTAACAAAAATTGGGATACAAAGCCACTCAAAAGAGCCAAGATTGCTAATCCCGCAAAATACCAGACTAAATTACCATTGGAATTGTCGCTGATT
The DNA here is from genome assembly GCF_036701035.1 of Microcoleus sp. Pol7_B2. Lineage (NCBI taxonomy): Bacteria > Bacillati > Cyanobacteriota > Cyanophyceae > Oscillatoriales > Microcoleaceae > Microcoleus > Microcoleus sp. Pol7_B2. The sequence goes on from NZ_JAUBQB010000053.1 coordinate 41,086, forward strand.
GCTCGATTAATTAGGGAAATTAACATAGCGCTGCAACCGCCGCTGATTAAGCCTGTGAGTATGGCGATGGAAACATTTAACCAAGAAGCTTTTAATAGTAACCAAATTACATTCATCTAGTTTTACTCTGAATTTTACTTGTGAAACTCTTGAATAAAGCAAGTAAACACCCTAATTCGTGGTTACAATCTCGCTCGCCAATGATTTTTATTCAGCAGTCTGGGATTTGCAGAAACAAACCAATTAATTAGATTATGGTACTTCTGTTTCAGAGGTTTCAAATACCACTTTTGCATAAATCTCGCTCATCAACATTTGCACTCCCAAGGAAGCAAAAGAAACTTTTGCTGTCCCTCCCTCATATTCCCGAAATAACCATTCATTCGATTCTGTTTTAATATATTGTGCCACTAAAAACTCAGATTGATTGACTAACACATATTCACAGAATTCAGGGATAGATCGATAAAACCGAAACTTATCCTCTCGATCAAAATCTTTGGTAGACTTAGAAAGCACTTCCACGATGAGCATCGGATTGAGGATCTCATCACTGCGTCCCTGGGTAAAAACTGGCTCCCCTTCAATCACCATCACATCCGGGTAAGTTCCCCGTCGGTACCGAGGAATCCACAACCGCAAATCGTTGTGAAAAAGCTCATAGGGCTGCCCCTCAAGCAAATTTCCCAAGACTCTACTCAAATTTCGGATAATCCGGCTGTGATTAATACTACCACCACTCATTTGTACAATTTTTCCATCGCGGTATTCATTTCTAAACTCAGCAGTTTCCTCTAACTCCCGGTACTCATCTGGAGTATAAAACTTTTCCTTACTTTGTACTAACATTATTGCCTCTGTACTAACTTTTATCTGCGTTTATCTGCGTTAATCTGCCTACATCTGCGGTTAAAAATTATAATTAACAGTATATCACACCAAAAAAGAAACGCCCAACTTCCAAGAGTCAGGCGTTTTCCACTATTTCAAAACCCGAAAAAATTAATCTCGGCGAGACACCAAGTTAGGTTCAATTTTCGCACCCGCAACAGGTTGCACATGACTCAAAGCCGACTGCAAGATGGGAGTTTTGGTAATAGCATCATTAGCCAAATTAAACAAAGGGTTCGACAAAATTCCCGCCAATGTTGTCGCAACCAAGGTGAGTACAACGCTGACTTGCAAAGGCCGCATTCCCTGAAGGTTCCAACGAACTTCGGGATAATTTTTTACCGCGTCTGACATTTCTTGAGGTTCTTTTACTACCATCATCTTGACAACGCGGATGTAGTAGTAAATCGAAACTACGCTGGTAATTAATCCCAGAATAACTAAGCCGTAAAGTCCTGCTTGCCAGCCAGCCCAGAACAGATAGATTTTGCCGAAAAATCCAGCCAGGGGCGGAATTCCACCGAGAGAAAGCAGGCAAATACTTAAGGCTAAAGTTAACAGCGGGTCTTTTTGGTACAAACCCGAGTATTCGCTAATTTGGTCGGTTCCAGTCCGCAGCGAGAACAGGATGATGCAAGCGAAAGCACCCAAGTTCATAAACAGGTAAACCAACAGATAAAATATCATGCTGGAGTAACCGGCTTCTGTTCCTGCAATCAAACCCAGCATCACAAAACCCGCTTGGGCGATCGACGAGTAAGCCAAAAGCCGCTTCATGCTAGTCTGGGCGAGGGCAACCACATTTCCCAACACCATGCTGAGAATGGCTAAGGCCGTGAATACGAAGTGCCACTGTTCGGTAAGTGCGGGGAAAGCACTTGTTAACAAGCGGATTGCTAGGGCAAAACCGGCTGCTTTGGAACCGACAGAAAGGAAGGCAACAACCGGTGTAGGAGAACCTTCGTAAACGTCAGGAGTCCATTGGTGGAAGGGAACCGCAGAGATTTTGAAGGCGATTCCGGCGATCGCAAAAACCAAAGCAATTACCAAACCGAGAGATTGACCTTCATCCACAGTAGAAAGGTTAGCCGCGATCGTACTCAGCTTAGTTTCGCCGCCAGACAACCCGTACAACAGCGAAAGCCCGTAGAGAAACACCGCCGAAGAAGACGACCCAATTAACAAATATTTCAAAGCAGCTTCATTGGAACGCGGGTCGCGTTTTGTGTAACCCGTCAGCAAATAAGACGAGATACTCAGAGTTTCCAACGAAATAAAAATCATCACCAATTCATCAGCGCCGCTGAGGAACATTCCTCCCAAAGTAGCGGTCAGCAAAATGCCGATAAATTCCGCTAAAGCAGTACCCGTTTGCAGTACATAGCGGACGGATATCAAAATAGTGACAGCCGTACTCAAAGCGATAATTCCGCGAAACACTAAACTCAAGGCATCGCTGTTAAAACCGCCCAGAAACGAGATGGTATCCGTGTTATCCCACTGCAAACACAAGGCAGCGACGGCGGCCAACAAACCCGCAACGGCAACGTAGGGAGTCCAAGCCGAGGAACTGCGGCCTACGATTAAATCGCCGACGAGAACCACCAAGAGGGTGATGATGACAATTCCCTCTGGCAAGATAGTTCCAGCATTTAGCTGGGCAGCAAGAGTAGCAAAATCCATATTTTCAGGCAGGTTGGGTAGTACAAGCCGCAAAGGCTGTAATGGGCTGTGAACTTGTAAAAATTCTTTACCAAACACAGATTGTAGCGGATTACAGCTTCGCGATCCCAGTTGGGCGGGTGTTTGTTGCCGGAGAGTTGATACTCAGTAGCGGTTTTGCATACATTTGCGGGCATTGTAGAGATTGCCGGCTGATGTCACCTGCGACGAGAGTCGCGATCGACCATAACTGCCACAATGTAGAAAGTTAAACCAGTAATTCGGCATGACTGACTCGCTAATTGCCTACAAACGGCAGATTCTCAATGACTTCAACAACCGCCCGACTACGAGAAGGAATTTCACAAACAGGCTGCAACTCGGTTAGTAGAATTGGCAAAAGTGCGATCGGGCAAGCTTGTTCTAGATATCGCCACCCGAACAGGTTTAGCGGCGATTGCGGACGATGCACTTAGGTCGATCGGACTCAAGAAAATATAAATCGCCTTTTCTACACCAGGAATGCTTTAGATAGTATGTATAAACTACTCAATTTCATCTGTATCTTTATTATTACCGGCTGCCTACTTTTTGCTTGTCATTTTCCGGAACCTCTAAAACTAAAACCCCCTCCCCTAAAAGTATCTTGTGTTCCTTTTGTTGGCTATACACCTCTCATCATTGCTCAAGAGAAAGGATTCTTCAAAGCGCAAGGGGTAGACGTGGAACTCAGCTATGTAGACTACTCACAATTGCAAGACGCGGATTTCAGTGCAGGGAAGTATGATGGGATCGGATTGACCTTGGGCGATTTGGTGAGCTTGAGTGCCACAAATCCTGATATGCAAGCTGTGATGGTGTTGGATCAATCGACAGGTGCAGACGTGGTAGTCGCCCAATCCGACATTAAAACAATCCCTAATTTGAAAGGAAAAAAGCTCGGTGCAAATCTAGGCAGCTTTAGCGAGGTTTTCGTTACTGAGATGTTGAAAGCCTCTAAACTGACCAGCGATGATGTTAGCCTGGTTAAAGTCGAGCCTTTAGAAGTTCCCAATCGCTTACAAAACAATGCTATCCAAGCCGGGCACACTTGGGAACCGCATCTTTCTGAAGCATTAAAATTAGGGGCGCATATCCTGTTTACAAGCAAACAAACCCCAGGCTTAATTTTGGATTTGGTCGCGTTTCGGGGTGAGGCGATACGCGATCGCCCCGAAGATATTCGCGCCTTTGTGCGAGGCTGGCTTCAAGGCTTGTCATATTGGGAAGCAAATATTCCCGAAGGAAACGCGATCGTGAGCAAAGCGTTGAATATGCCCATCAATACAAGCTCTTTCGAGGGAATAGACCTCACTGACCTTGCAGAAAATCAAAACTTCTTTCAATCAGACAGCCCTAATTATATCTACAAAACTGCCCAGAAATATGCGGACTTTTTTATTCGCGCTGGCAATGTGACGCGCCTTCCCAATCTAAAAACCTTGTTCAATTCTTCTTTCTTAACCCCCCCTCCTAGTCGGAAACCATGAAGCGCTCCTTTTTCAACAGCATCTTTATTATTATTACCTGCGGGCTGCTGTTTGCTTGTCATTCTGTGGAATCTCTAAAAGTAAAACGTCCTCCCCTGAAAGTAAGTTTGATCTCTTTTGTTGGCCATAGACCGGGCCTCATTGCTCAAGAGAAAGGATTCTTCAAAGCGCAAGGGGTAGACGTGGAACTCAGCTATGTAGACTACTTACAATTGCAACAAGCGGATTTCAGTGCAGGGAAGTATGATGGAATTGGATTGACCTTGGGCGATTTTATGATCTTGAGTGCCACATATCCTGATATGCAAGCTGTGATGGTTGTGGATGAATCCACAGGTGCAGATGTGGTAGTCGCCCAATCCGACATTAAAACAATCCCTAACTTGAAAGGAAAAAAGCTTGGTGCAAATCTAGGCGGCTTTAGCGAAGTCTTCGTTACTGAGATGTTGAAAATCTCTAAGCTGACGAGCGATGATGTTAGCCTGGTTAAAGTTGATGGTTTAGAAGTTCCCAATCGCTTACAAAACAATGCTATCCAAGCAGGACACACTTGGGAACCGCATCTTTCTGAATCCTTAAAATTAGGCGCACATATCCTGTTTACCAGCAAGCAAACCCCAGGCTTAATTTTGGATTTGGTCGCGTTTCGGGGTGAGGCGATACGCGATCGCCCCGAAGATATTCGCGCCTTTGTGCGAGGCTGGCTTCAAGGCTTGTCCTATTGGGAAGCAAATATTCCCGAAGGAAACGAACTCGTGAGCAAAGCGTTGAATATTCCCATCAACACAATCTCTTTCGAGGGAATAGACCTCACTGACCTTGCAGAAAATCAAAACTTCTTTCAATCAGACAGTCCTAATTATATCTACAAAACCGCCAATAAATATGCGGACTTTTTTATTCGCGCTGGCAATGTGACGCGCCTTCCCAATCTAGAAACCTTGTTCAATTCTTCTTTCTTAACCCCCCCTCCTAGTCGGAAACCATGAAGCGCTCGTTTTTCAACAGCATCTTTATTATTACCTGCTGGCTGCTGTTTGCTTGTCATTCTCCGGAATCCCTAACAGTCAAACTTCCTCCCCTGAAACTAACTTGTGTCAGTTTTGTTGGCTATACACCTGTCATCATTGCTCAACAGAAAGGATTCTTCAAAGCGCAAGGGATAGACGTGGAAGTCAGCTATGTAGACTACTTACAATTGCAACAAGCGGATTTCAGTGCAGGGAAGTATGATGGGATCGGATTAACCTTGGGAGATTTTATAATCTTGAGTGCAACAAATCCTGATATGCAAGCTGTGATGGTTGTGGATGAATCGACAGGTGCTGATGTGGTAGTCGCGCAATCAGACACTAAAACAATTCTTAACTTGAAAGGAAAAAAGCTTGGTGCAAATCTAGGCGGCTTTAGCGAAGTTTTCGTTACTGAGATGTTGAAAACCTCTCAACTGACGAGCGATGATGTTAGCCTGGTTAAAGTCGAGGCTTTAGAAGTTCCCGAGCGCTTACAAAACAATGCTATCCAAGCAGGACACACTTGGGAACCGTATCTTTCTGAAACATTAAAATTAGGGGCGCATATCCTGTTTACCAGCAAACAAACCCCAGGCTTAATTTTGGATTTGGTCGCGTTTCGGGGTGAGGTGATACGCGATCGCCCCGAAGATATTCGCGCCTTTGTGCGAGGCTGGCTTCAAGGCTTGTCATATTGGGAAGCAAATATTCCCGAAGGAAACGAGCTCGTTAGCAAAGCGTTGAATATTCCCATCAAGACAATTTCTTTCGAGGGAATAGACCTCACTGACCTTGCAGAAAATCAAAAGTTCTTTCAATCGGACAGTCCTAATTATATCTACAAAACCGCCAAGAAATATGCGGACTTTTTTATTCGCACGGGCAATGTGACGCGCCTTCCCAATCTAGAAAAATTGTTCAATTCTTCTTTTTTAACCCCCCCTCTTAGTCGGAAACCATGAAGCGCTCTTTTTTCAACAGCATTCGTACAAAGTTAATCGTGTCGTTTCTCCTCGTTGCTCTAATTCCGTTGCTGCTGTTAGCATTTATCAACAAGCAGACAACTCAAAAGGCATTGACCGACAACGCACGACAAGCCCTATCTGCGGCGGCTAACGAAACCGCTAACAGAATAGACGGGTTTATCGATGCAAATCTCAATGCCGTGCGCGTAGAAGCGATTTTACCAGGTTTGTCTGCCTATCTGAGCCTACCTCCAGAACGGCGAAATGGTAGTCCCCAAGAGATGTTAGCGACTGAAACCTTAACCCGGCTCAGTCGCAAAGATATGCTTAATATTATCTCCTATGCCTTGCTCAACTTAGAGGGACGAAATGTACTCGATACGAATACACCGGATGTTGGACGAGATGAATCCGGTCAAGATTACTTCCAAGAACCGCTCAAAACTCAACTATCTTTTGTTTCTAGTATTAGGCAATCGCCGACAATTCCCAACCTCGTGACGCTCTTCTTTAGCAGTCCTGTTCGCGATGCGAAGGGAAATATATTGGGTGTATTGCGGGTGGCATACAATGCCACATCTGTCCAGCAGTTGGTGACTCGGGAAACTGAACACGCAGGTGCGAAATCGTTAGGAGTTCTTTTAGATGAACACTATATCCATCTGGCACATAGCACTACACCTGAACTCCTTTTCAAATCGATTGTGCCTTTGCCGCCCAATGTTGTAGCGAAACTGCAACGCGAAGGGCGTTTGCCTAAGACTCTAACGAAAGAACTTGCAATCAATTTGCCCGACCTCAAGCAAGCATTAGACACTAAACAGCCTTATCTAACCACACGATTGGCAGCTACGGGTAATAATGAGTTGAGCCTCTTAGCGATCGCCCGCCTGAAATATAAACCTTGGTCAGTTCTTTTCGCACAGCCGATTGCCGTTGCCCTAGCACCTGTAGAAAAACAAATACGTGATGCACTTCTTTTATTAGCAATCATCGCCACAATTGTAACTATCATCGCTTTGGCGATCGCACAACTATTAACAAAGCCTGTGATTTACCTCACCCAAGCGGTTGCCCAGTTTACGGCGGGTAACTTAGATATGCGTGTGAAGATGCGATCGCGAGACGAAATCGGTCTGCTGGCACGATCCTTCAACAGCATGGCGAGGCAAATCCAAGAATCCTTTGAAACCCTCGAAGACAAAGTTAAAGAACGAACAGCAGAACTCGCTAATGCTAATCAGGAAATCATTACCCTCAACGAAAAACTCAAAGTAGACAACCTCCGCTTAGGTGCAGAATTAAATGTGGCGCGTCAGATCCAGCAAATGATTTTGCCTAACCCTGAGGAACTGGAAATTGACGGACTAGATATCGCCGGATACATGGAACCCGCTGATGAAGTAGGAGGTGACTACTACGACGTGCTACAGATCGATGGTGTTGTCACACTGGCGATCGGTGATGTCACCGGACACGGCCTCGAAAGCGGCATTCTGATGCTGATGGCGCAAACCTCAGTTCGCACCCTGCAAGAGATTCGTGAACTAGACCCCGTTCGATTCCTGGATGTACTCAACCGTACCCTCTACAAAAACGTACAGCGCATGAATTCTGAGAAAAGTCTGACGCTGGCGATTTTGAGCTACTCCGAAGGACTCATTAGCATCAGCGGTCAGCATGAAGAAACGCTAGTGGTGCGAAACAATGGAGAGGTTGAGCGCATCGACACGGTGGATTTAGGTTTCCCGATCGCTTTAGATGATGATATCGCAGACTTGATCAGTCACGTCCTGATTGAGCTAGAACCTGGAGATGGCGTAGTGCTTTATACTGATGGCATTCCAGAAGCCTATAACATCGGCAAAAAGCAGTATGGACTGAAGCAATTGTGTCAAGTAATTAGTCAAAATTGGCACAAGTCTGCAGCAGGAGTTAAGGATGCGGTGATTCTAGATGTGCGGCAACATATCGGTAAGCAGAAAGTGTTTGATGATATTACGTTGCTAGTCTTTAAGCGACTGGCTGACGTTCCTGAAAATGGAAATTTAGTTAATAATATCATTTCTCCAGAAGAAATGCTACAATGAAGAACAAAGTTTGAGTAATACTTTATGAAAGTAAACTACCAAGAAAGAATTGATTTAACAGCAGACGAGTTAAAAATAATTCTGTCCGAGCAGCGAACTCTACCTAATAAACAAAAAATTCAGGCACTTTATTGGTTAAAAACTGGAGCTAGTCAAAGCCTTACAGATGTAGCTGAACGTTTAGGTGTACATAGAATTACTGTACATAGATGGTTAAAACAATATATTGCTGGCGGTCTGTCAGAAATGTTAGAAATACGGCAAGCAACTGGTAGACCCCGAGTAATTCCTTCAGCGGTAATAGCCGGAATCTCAGAAAAATTAAGTGAAGAGTCCTGTGATTTTAAGACTTATAAAGAAATTGGTCAATGGGTAGAAGAGAACTATCAAATTTCACTCAAATATCAAACATTACACAAGCAAGTACACTATCGCATGAAAGCCAACTTAAAGGAACCCAAGCCTGTGAGTAACGAAAAAGCTCAGGAGGCAACCATTGAGTTTAAAACCCCTTCAAAAAACTTGCTCAAAAACGATTAAAAGGAACAAGGTAACAGCTTTTAAAGTAAAATTTATAGGTAAAGTAAAAGGGAATTTCAAAGCTTATTATTTAGAGAGCTATAGCAATCCTAAATCATGTGTGAAATTCTTACTCCCTCCCCTTGATAAGGGGATATTTGGGGTGGGTAAAAAAAATACGACTGATTTAGTATTGCTATATTAGCTTTAATCTTTCAGGGGGTGACAACCCCGTCAAGACCCATAGCTAACAAAGGTTAGACCGATTTATGGTAAAAAAAGATGGGGTCAATTTTTATAAGCAACCCCATCTATATACAATGTTACCTCCATTTTACCAAAATTGTTTCCAAAGACAACTAAAAAAAGCGGAATACTTAACTCTGCAAATTTTAGTTTTTCTGCTGCAAGCACATAAACAAGTAAGCATTGAATCGCTGGCAACAGTCATGCCATACCCGATCACATTTGAGAGTAGAAGACGCGCCATTCAAAGATTTTTGAAATTACCGGCTCTCAATATTGAAAAACTGTGGTTTCCTCTGATTAAATACATCTTAAGGACTCAATTCAACAAACAGAAAGAATTGATAGTTGCGATTGATAGGACGCAGTGGCGTGACCGAAATATATAGTCATTTCAAATAAGTATGAGACACTCTTTCTGCACAATAAGCACGAATAACTTCATCAAGAGATGTGCC
>NZ_JAUBQB010000054.1:0-48246 GCF_036701035.1 Microcoleus sp. Pol7_B2
GTTCATAGGCTTTAATTATTTTTTTACGAAACTCGAGCGAATAAGCTTTCATTTTTTCTGCTGATGTACTGAATGTACTGTACCACATTTACATGGAATTTGCTGTATTTCATGTGGGGTGGGCGTCTCGCCCGCCCGCAAGATGGGGAGCGTGTCATTTTTGCGATGAGTATAAATACTGGTGAACCCCACCATGACTTTTTTGCCGATCATCAGTATCAATAGTCGGGACAGTTTTTATATGGCCCAATGGCTTATGCTCGCTTGACTTTGAGCCACTGTAGATAATTAAATCAATGTCAGCTCCACGCCTGACTTACATTTAATTCGACTTTTTTATGATCCTTACCCTGTAAAGCTTGTAGTATCGTTCCAAAAACTGTCCGGAGTATTGCAGTATAATAGGGAATAATTATCATCTCTTCCCATTTGATATATAATCATGAACAACTTTATTGAAGCTATTGGTGGACTAATAGGAATCCTAGCTTTTGTGAAAGGCATTCTTGAGTTCGTAGATCTCAATAGGATACGTAGATATGAGAAGTTTCATGAGATGAGCAAAAGATTCGATGAGAACGAGTCAATCCAGAAAGTCTGTGAGCTTTTGCAAGATAGCTCTAGCAGCATATCAGTCACAAAACAGGAAAAAGAGGTATTTATCTGCTTTTTGGAAGAGATTTACTTTATGATTATGTCTGGTATAATGAAAAAGGAAATTGCACTGTACACATTTGGCTATTATGCAAGAGAAGCACTGCACAACCAAAGATTTTGGCACGATCTTGATAGTGGGGAAGAGTATTACACAGTATTCCATAAATTCTGTCGAATGGTCTCTCTCTTTGAGCCAAGCAAACTCGGAGTCAAGGAAACGCTGAAATACTGAGCACCATGAAGATAAATTTTTAGGTCACAATGTACTTTTGACGGGTTATCCTTTGATTTAGAATTGAGTATTTCCTAATTTAGAAGGTCAAACATCTTCGGAATTTCCAACTTATCTATTTCCACCTCGTGATTTATTAACAGCGGACATTATACTAGATATTATAAAAAAAGGTGTTATTAAAAAAAGAGGTACAAGTAATGACACAGGTATAAGTCCTACAACCATCGGCACTCCAACCCAAGGGTTAGAACTAACAAAAGACATGAAGCCGCTCCAATCCAGACTGTTAATTAGACCCCAACCCACAACCAACCGCAAGATGCCTGTTCCACAATAAAATTATTTTCTGTCCGGAACAGGCAAGATGCCTGTTCCACAATAAAAATTATTTCATGTGGGGTGGGCGTCTCGCCCGCCCAAAAAATACAATTTAGTTGCGAGACAACTTATTTTTTGCATGACAATCGCGCAACCACAAACGAATAGCCTCACCAATTTCGCTGGCACTATCTTGACTTAATAAAGGACGAATATTCGCCGCAGTACCAAACCGAGAAACAATTTTTACTAATTCCCATCCCTTCTCAGTTTTAGTTAAAAACAGCCAATGATATTGCTGAATTTCGACTCCTTCTCCCCCGCGATACTGCCGTTCCAAAGTAGTAATAAAAACTTGACTGGCATTTTCAGGAAGTGCATCTTCAAAATTTAAAGGTAACGGTTCAAACTCCGGCCGGCCGGCTAAAATTATTTGCGGCAGCGCGTAACCGGGCGGTGTGTTAGTGTTATGAGAAAAGTGCGATCGCACAATTACGCGATTAGCATAACTTGGCAAATCTTGCAACAGGCGATCGACCAAAGTTTCTAACTCAGCGGGACAGGGCGATCGCACTAACAAACCATACCGACTTGCATTGATACTGTTAGTATGATTTGTCATAAAATTAACTGCCAAAGTCGGAGTTGCAACCGCAGATATCAGCAGATAAACACAGATAAACGCAGATAAAATTTTATTGGCGTTCATCGGCTTTTATCTGCGGTAAAAAACAACATTTCTATTGTTACTCCAACTCTTCACAAATACGGGTAAAAGCCGCCACTGGATCGGGCGCAGCAGTAATTGGCCGCCCAATCACCAGATAATCCGCACCAGCTTTCAAAGCAGCCTTCGGAGTCATCGATCGCTTTTGATCGCCTCCATCAGCCCATTTCGGACGCACCCCCGGACAAACTAACAGAAAATCATCCCCGCAACTCATTCTTAACTGTTCCACTTCTTGCGGAGAACAAACAGCACCAGCTAAACCCGTTTCCTTAGCCAACAATGCCATGTGCAAAGCATATTCCGGCAACTCCAAAGGTATTTTCAACTCAAAAGCCAACTGTCGCGAATTCAAACTCGTCAATAGAGTAATTGCAATCAACTTAGGAGTCGGTTGATCAACAGCCGCCGCCCCTTCAGTCAAAGCCAACTGTGCCGCTTTCAAAGCATCTTTACCACAAGTAGAATGGATCGTCAATAAATCCACCTTATACTTAGCAGCAGCCCGACAAGCACCAGCCACAGTATTCGGGATATCGTGAAACTTCAAATCGAGAAAAATCCGCTTTTCCCGCTGTTTTAAAATTTCCAAAATCCCCGGACCGGAACTCACAAACAGTTCCAAACCGACTTTCCAGAAAGATACTTCCGGCAGTTTGTCCAGAAGTGCGATCGCCTCTTCTTGACTCGAAACATCCAAAGCAACAATAATTCGATTATCAGCGTTCATCAGCGTTCATCTTCAGTATTCATCTGCGGTTAAAAAAGAGATTCAAGACACCAATCGCACAAACTTATTCTTCCCAACCTGCAAAACCTTACCGCATAAATCAGCCGGTGATTCAAAAGTAAGATTCACATCAGAAACCCGATCGCCCTCCAACTTCACCCCGCCGCCCTGCATCAACTTCCGCGCATCACCGCTGCTTTTACACAGCCCGCTAGCACTCAGAATATAAAACAACTTAGCCGGAAACTGGACGTTTGCCAAAGAAAACTCGGGCACTGCATCAGCTTGTCCAGCAGCACCTTTAACCAGCGCAATTGCATCTTGTTGTGCGCGTTCCGCCGCTTCCTTCCCCCGATACTGGCGTACCACATCCAAAGCCAAAAGTTTCTGTTTTTCTCGCGGATTTTCTGGCAATTCATCAAGTGGCAAATCTGTCAATAGTTCAAAATATTGGGCGATCGAACTATCAGCAATTTTCTCCAACTTAGAATACATCGTCAGCGGGTCTTCCGACAAACCCACATAATTGTTCAAAGACTTCGACATCTTCTGCACCCCGTCAGTCCCGATCAAAATCGGCATCAGCAAACCAAACTGCGGTTTCATCCCAAAATGCCGCTGCAAATCTCTCCCCACCGCAATATTAAACTTTTGGTCGGTTCCCCCCAACTCCAAATCTGCTTCCAAAGCCACCGAGTCGTAACCCTGCATTAGTGGATACAGAAACTCATGCAGATAAATCGCATTTTCCTGCTGCATCCGATTATCAAATCCCTCTTTAGCAAGCATCTGCTGCACCGTCATCGTCCTCAGCAGTTCCAAAATCTTCGCCAAATCCAATTTCGACAACCACTCGGAGTTGTAGCGAATTTCCAAACGTCCTGGTGTGTCAAAATCTAGAATCGGACGCACTTGGTCTAAATAAGTCTTGGCATTTTCCGCCACTTGTTCTGCCGTCAACTGGCTACGCATCTCCGACTTACCTGTCGGATCGCCAATTCTGGCGGTAAAATCTCCGATGACCAGTACCGCTGTGTGACCAGCATCTTGAAAAGCCCGCAGCTTGCGGAAGCAAATGCTGTGTCCCAAGTGAATGTCCGCCCCTGTGGCGTCAATTCCGAGTTTGACGCGCAAAGGTCGATCGGCTTTTGCCAGCAGTTGGGCTAAATTTTCGTCAGGGTTGCTAGAATCAGGTCGATCTGGAAAAATCTCACTGACGCCGCGGTAAAGCGCTGAAAGGTTAGGAGTTATCATCGGGGAGCGATCGTCCATCATATTATTTTGCCAAAGTGCAGCAGAATTAGTTACACTCACTGGTTGACGCATAAAAACATAACTATCAAGCTACTATAATCCCAAAGCTGACCGGCTTTCCTTAGCTGACAGTCTCTAGGGTTCGCATCTAAAATTAAAAGTCTTAAACCCCAAATCGAGTGAGGAAGTGAAATCCACGTGTCAACCAACGCAGTCCGCAATAACACGGAAAACTCAGCCCCCGTATTCGAGTTTGTTCAGTCAGTCAGTAAAGTGACCGCCGGAACCATACTCAGCATGACAATGCTTGCCAGTTCCGTAGTCGCTGGCGGACTGGTTGGCTTAGCGATCAGCTTCCGCAATTTGCCAGATGTTCGGATCTTGCAAACCTACTCTCCCACAGAAACTACCCACATTTACGACATCAACGGCAAGCCGCTAGCCAGCATCCACGACGAAGCCAACCGGGATGTCGTACCCCTTGACCAAATCTCCCCGAACCTGAAACGAGCTGTTCTGGCGATCGAAGATAGCAACTTCTTCACCCACAAAGGCATCAACCCCGGCGGGATAGCCCGAGCTCTCATAGTCAACCTAGAGAAAGGTAGAACCGTTGAAGGCGGCTCGACTATGACTATGCAGCTAGTCAAGAACCTGTTTCTATCTCCCCAGTCAAAATTTAGTCGCAAGGTAGCTGAAGCGGTAATGTCTATCCGCTTGGAGCAAATTCTCAACAAAGACCAAATTCTGCAACTATACCTGAATCAAATCTACTTAGGGCACAACTTGTACGGCGTAGAGACAGCCTCTCGAAGCTATTTCAACAAATCAGCAAGTAATTTGACTCTTTCGGAAGCAGCGATGCTGGCAGGCTTAATTTCTGCCCCCGAAGAATACAGTCCTTTCGTCAATTACAAGTTGGCAAAAGAGCGGCAAACCCTCGTTTTAGGCCGCATGAAGGATCTTAAATGGATTACGCCGGCCCAAGAGACTGCTGCCCGCCAGGAAAAAATTAAGCTAGGCAAAATTACCTCTTTTGGGGGATCTCAAGTTCCTTACGTAACACAAGCCGTAGTCCAGGAACTAACAAGGCGTTTCGGGCGAGATGCCGTGGTTAAGGGAGGAATGCGGGTTCAAACCACGATCGACCTCAAAATGCAGCGCATAGCCGAAGAAACCGTCAAAGCGTGGCACAATCGCCTTTACTACCAAGGGCTGTTTTACGATCGCGAGGAAGGTCAAATTGCCCTAGCCGCCGTCGATCCCCGCACCCACTTCGTCAAAGCAATGGTTGGCGGCGTCGATTATGAAAAGAGTCAGTTCAACCGCGCCATTCAAGCACGCCGCCAGCCCGGATCTTCTTTTAAGCCTTTTATCTACTACGCTGCCTTTGCTAGCGGCAAATACGGCCCGGATTCAGTTGTCTACGACTCCCCTGTCGGCTACCGCGACGGCGACGGCTACTACTACCCTCAAAACTACGGTGGCGGCTTTTCCGGTGCCGTCAGCATCCGCAGAGCTTTAGAAGTATCTCTAAACATTCCCGCCGTCAAGCTTGGCCAAGAAGTCGGATTGAATAAAGTGATTGAGATTTGCCGCGTGCTCGGCATCCGAAGTCCGATGGAACCGGTGATTTCTTTGCCATTGGGTGCCGTTGACCTCACTCCTTTAGAAATGGCCGGAGCTTTTGCTACCTTCGCGAACAACGGCTGGCATTCTGACACCACGTTTATCGTGCAAGTTACTGACAGCAGCGGCAATGTCTTGCTCGACAATACGCCCAAACCCAAATTAGTTCTCAATTCCTGGGCGGCGGCATCTGTCAATAGCGCTCTACAAGGGGTAATTAGCAGCGGAACGGCAAGGGCGGCTCAACTTGGGCGGCCGGCTGCGGGGAAAACTGGTACAACTTCCTCAGAACGGGATATCTGGTTTGTGGGTTACGTGCCGCAGTTGTCGGTGGCTGTTTGGATGGGCAACGACAATTATAGACCGATGAGCTACGGTGCTACTGGTGGTACTATTGTCGCCCCTGTTTGGCGTGATTTTATGAGCCAAGCTTTGGAAGGCGTTCCCGCAGAAAGTTTCAAACCTGCTTCATCTTTTGAGCGGCCTTAATTATCAGTCATTTGTCATTGGGCATTGGGCATTGGGCATTGGGAATACTTTCTTTTTCTTCCTTCTTCCTTCTTCCTTCTGACACTAAGACTGTTTTTCCAGCTCAGATTTCATCCGCTCCAGCGTTGAGTTCATTTGATCGAACATCTGCTGGGGCGTGATGCCAAATTGATTGAGCTGTGTTTTTAACTGCTCTACAGTCATCTGAGCCATGAAGTCCTCAGACAGCTCGAAGCGCTTCATAAAAATACGGTAGCGCTCCATCATTGATTCCATCTGAGCGATGAACATTTTCTTGCCTTCGCGATCGAATTTGCCGTAATTGCCACCTAGTTTGATGAGAGATTGATAGTCTTCAAACAACAGCTTGGCTTCTTGCTGAACAATTTCTGAATCAAAAAATCCCATAGCTTTCCTAATTTTTTAATATTCTACTAATTTTGATCTAGGCGAGAAATCCCGCTGCTTTTTCTACTATTTTATCAGTTGCCGGAGGAAGTCCCTACCCCTTAAGGCGCAACAATAAGTAGAAATTTCCGTACAGCATAAGGCATGGGAATGGGGCATTGGGCATTGGGCTTGCGATGACAACAGTCAACTGTCAACAGTCAACTGTCAACAGTCAACTGACTTTAAACTTCCCCGAGGCGTTCTAGAGGCCAAAACCGCACTACAGCGCGGCCGATGATATTCTGCTTAGGTAAAAATCCCCACCTGCTGGAGTCGTTGCTGTTGTTGCGGTTGTCTCCCATCACAAAGTATTCATTTTCTGGGACGCGATAAGGCCCCCACTGGTATTTAGGAGGTTCGGCAATATATTTTTCGACGAGGGGTTTGTCGTTGAGATAAACTAAACCTTTTTTAACGGCGACGGTTTGACCCGGTAAGCCAATTACCCGCTTGATGAATGCTTGGTCTTGGGTAAAGCCTTGTTCTTGCAACTTTTCGGGCGGGGCAAACACTACGATGTCGCCAGTTTTGGGAGGTTCGAGGTAGTAGGAGATTTTTTCCACTACGACGCGATCGCCCACGTGCAAAGTTGGTACCATAGAATCTGAGGGTATGTAGCGCGGTTCGGCGACCAAGGCTCGAATCACTATTGCTAAACTCAAAGCAATAATCACTATCTGAAGATTTTCTCGCTGCGACTTCCACGCTTTTTGCCACCAGCTTTCCCGCGGATTTTCTACTACTTCTGTACCCAAATTCTTTTTTTCAGATGTCATGAAAGTCCTCGCTATATAGTTGCCACTAATTATGTGATTAAGCTCGCTCAGCATTTAAATTGCATCTCAAGAAATAATCCAACCATGAGCGAGCTGGGCACGCGAACCCGCTCAAAATATACAATTTAAATGCTGTCCAGCTTACCATTGAAGTATGTCGCTGTTAATTACTAGACGTGAAGTGCAGGCATTCGCAAACAATCTTGAAAAGCATCTGCGTTGCATCGGCGGTTTCCCTATCAATCAAAGATTTATGCCATAACTCTCATCTTGATATTAACTCATAAAAAAGGCAGAGAATTTAAATTCTCTACCTTTTTTATGTGAGGATTTTGAGTTGTTTGCGATTACGAGATTGGTTATTTCCCAACTTAACTCGCGATCGCACTTACTCAAACTTACTCAGCGCCTTGGGGCAGCAATTCCCGCTTTTGTCCTTGCAGCACCTTAACAATTCCGTCCTCGCCCACATCCACAACAGCGGTGTCACCGTCTTTGATGCGGCCAGAAAGGATTTCCTCAGCCAAGCTGTCTTCCAGCAAGCGCATGATGGCGCGGCGCAGGGGTCGGGCTCCGTAGCTAGGGTTGTAGCCTTCTTCTACCAGCCGTTCTTTGAATTTTTCGGTCACTTCCAGGGTGATTCCCTGTTCTGTCAAACGACCGAACACTTCTTTGAGCATGATGACCGCGATTTCCTTGACTTCTTCCTTGTTCAACTGGCGGAAGACGATAATTTCGTCGAGTCGGTTGAGGAATTCGGGGCGGAAGTAGTTTTTGAGTTCTTCGTTAACCAAAGAACGAATGCGGTTGTAATTAGCATCGGCTTGGTTGTCGCTGAACTCGAAACCGAGACCGCCGCCGCCTTTTTCAATCACCTTAGAACCGATGTTTGAGGTCATAATCAGCAGCGTATTTTTGAAGTCTACGGTGCGACCTTTGGCATCGGTTAAGCGGCCGTCTTCCAATATTTGCAGGAGCATATTGAAGACATCGGGGTGGGCTTTTTCGATTTCGTCGAACAGCACGACGGTGTAAGGACGGCGGCGGACTGCTTCTGTGAGTTGGCCGCCTTCGTTGTAGCCGACGTAGCCTGGAGGAGAACCGATGAGTTTGGAGACGGTGTGACGTTCCATGTATTCGGACATATCCAACCGAATCATCGCGTCTTCGGAACCGAAGAAGTAGCCGGCTAGGGCTTTGGTGAGTTCGGTTTTGCCGACGCCGGTGGGCCCGGAGAAGATGAAACTGGCGATCGGGCGATTGGGATTTTTCAAGCCAACGCGAGCGCGACGGATGGCGCGGGAAACGGCTTTCACTGCTTCTTCCTGGCCGATCAAGCGCTGGTGCAAGGTATCTTCCATGTGCAGCAGCTTTTCGGATTCGGATTCGGTCAGTTTGTTTACTGGGACTCCCGTCCAGCTTGCCACGATTTGAGCGATATCTTCTTCGGTGACTACTGGCGATGGGTCTGTTTCGCCGGTGCGGGCCGAGTCGGTTTTTTTGGCTTGGGAAATAGCGCGAATTTCGGCTTTGATCGTCATTTCTCGATCGCGCAATTCGCCGGCTTTGTCAAAGTCTTGAGAACGCACCGCTTCGTCTTTATCTTTGAGGACTTGGCGGAGTTCTTTGTCAAGTTCTTTGGCTGCGGGGGGCAGTTGGGAGTTGATCAAGCGGACTCTAGAACCAGCTTCGTCTACCAAGTCAATTGCTTTGTCTGGGAGGAAGCGATCGGATATGTACCGATGCGAGAGTTTTGCTGCAGCTTCGAGGGCTGTATCCAAGATTTTCAGCTTGTGGTGCTGTTCGTAGCGTTCTCGCAAGCCGAAGAGAATCTCGATCGTCTCGTCAACGGTGGGTTCGCCGACCATGACGGGCTGGAAGCGCCGTTCTAGGGCTGCATCGCGCTCGATGTGCTTGCGGTACTCGTCGAGGGTCGTAGCACCGATACACTGGAGCTCGCCTCTAGCCAAAGCCGGCTTGAGAATGTTCGCTGCGTCGATCGCCCCTTCAGCAGCACCTGCACCGATCAAAGTGTGCACTTCGTCAATCACCAAAATCACGTTACCCGCCGTGCGGATTTCGTCCATGATTTTTTTGAGGCGTTCTTCAAATTCGCCCCGGTATTTCGTCCCGGCAACCAGCAAGCCGATGTCGAGGGTAACGACGCGCTTTTCTTCAAGGATATCTGGGATGTCGTTGTTAGCGATGCGTTGGGCGAGACCTTCGGCGATCGCGGTTTTGCCGACTCCGGGTTCCCCGATAAGCACCGGGTTATTTTTGGTGCGGCGACCGAGGATTTGAATTACCCGTTCAATTTCTTTTTGGCGTCCGACTACTGGGTCTAGTTTGCCATCGACCGCCATTTGAGTGAGGTTGGCTCCAAATTCGTCGAGGGTTGGGGTCTTGGTGCGAGCGCCGCCGCCAGTGGCTGCGACTTCTGCGGTTTCTCCCAGCATCCGAATCACTTGGGTACGGACTTTCGACAAGTCTACTCCCAGATTTTCTAATACTCTAGCCGCTACTCCTTCACCTTCGCGGATCAGGCCCAGCAGCAGGTGTTCGGTGCCGATGTAGTTGTGTCCGAGTTGGCGAGCTTCTTCTAGGGATAGTTCTAGAACCCGCTTGGCGCGCGGGGTGAACGGAATTTCGACTGCTACGAAGCCGGAACCGCGCCCGATGATTTTTTCCACTTCAATCCGAGCGTCTTTCAGGTTGACGCCCATTGATTTGAGGACTTTCGCTGCAACCCCGGTTCCTTCTCCGATCAGACCCAGGAGGATCTGTTCTGTCCCTACGAAGTTGTGACCCAGGCGGCGAGCTTCTTCCTGGGCCAACATGATTACTTTTATTGCTTTTTCTGTGAAGCGTTCAAACATGATTTATTCCCATCACCTGCTGCTATGTGCCCGTTTCGAGGTCACGCTCGCACTTAAGGAGCGTTTGTGTTCTTGTAGCGACACGGCAATGCCGTATCCCTACTCGTACTGCTTATTCTAGCGCGACACTCCCAACCGATCTGCCGCACTCGGCTGCGGTTGCAGATTCCAGGCTCATGTTGCAGGGTGGCTTTCAACTGGGAAGACCCAAATGGTGGCTGACCTACAACCTCCCCTAGACTGCAAGAAGATTGCTCTTCTCGGTCTGTGCCCAACCTACGACTACTTATTGATGGATTCTAGCACAATCTTTTTGGCTGTTATGCAGGTGCACAAGTGATAATTCTCGAAGTACAGGCCGGTTTTTGCACAAAACTTATTAGTTAGATGCACAAGCAATCCCCTAAACTCGCTCTTAAGCTGTTGTCGATCTCAAGAATCTTTTCGTGTACGAGGGAAAGAGCGAGCTGGGCTTTTTTTATCTAAAATTTTGTCTCAGATACTTTGAAGATTTGGGTGTTCTTCATGTTGTCTGTTGTGCGATCGCTCCTGCATCAATTAGTGAGGTAATGACTATCTGGCGCGGTGAGTTTTTTGGCTAGATGGGACTGTTTAGTGGAGAACCAAGTCCGGTATCGATCGTCGCCGTTGACGATTTGCAAGTTCTTGTTATCTACTCGGATGCTGTAAATACGATGATTGAACGTCAACCCAGTTTGGGGCGCGAGATAGGTCAAATTATCGAAGCGCGAAGCAAAGCCGTAAATATGGCCGGGCAGGCAGATGTTTAGTCCAATACTGAGGTTGATTCCCTATGAGGATTTTGAACTAAATTGATATGGAGTAACCAATTATTTATCAATGCCAGTTAAATGCACAACAAATTACATTCAAAACTCAAAACAATCGATCGCCAAATGCCAGTTTTTCTGATGCAGCCGATCGCACATCTGCACTTTCTCAACCGCTAAATATTGCAGAAATTCTGGTTTCTCTATGCCGCTGCGCCACATTACCAGAGCATCTTCTCCGGTGTCTTCGTAGTACCGTTTCCGCCGTCCTGCCTCTTTAAACCCAAATTTTTGGTAAAGAGAAACTGCGGCTAAATTAGATTCCCGCACTTCTAAGGTTGCCCGTTCTAATTGTCTATAGTGAGCCTTTTTTAGTAAATCCCAAAGCAGAGCTTGTCCTAAACCCTGACCTTGAAAGCGAGGATGAATTGCCAAAATTGTAATATGAGCTTCTTCTAAAATTGCCCACAGGCAACCCAAACCGATCAGGGTTGGGGTAAGTTTTGAGTTGGGAGTTGCTGGCGAGGAACTCTCAATACTGAGCGATTTTGAGTTGAGAATGCTGTTAGGCTTGATCGACTTGAGTTCGCTCTCGAATCCTTCTGATGCGCCGACCTCGGTTTCCGATGCCCACAAACCCAGTAAATCGCTGTTAGGACTGCCTAACTCGCGCCCATAGCCTTCGATTGTCCACAGTCCGCCAAAACAGAGCCGATCAAGTTCAACTGCACTGTTGAGGTCTTCGGTGGTGAGATGTTTAATTTGTAGAAAACGCACGGCTGTAAATTGTACACTGGAAAACACAGTAGCGATTAGCTGTTTGTTGCTAGTTTTGAGTCATGACTCACAAGTCTCCAGACATTAGTCTACTGCCAACGACCAATGACTGCTGATTAATGACTGCCGACTGCTGACTGCTGATTAATGACTGCTGACTAATAACCTAGGATAGTTATTGCGCGATGGTATCAACTCAATCTTTTGGGGTCGAATCGGGACTTAAGTATCTATCTGAGTCTCAACAAGCCCTGCAAAATCGATCGCCCAATCAAGAACTGTTACCGCTGACAGCCAGTGTTAACAGCAGCGATCGGTTGGAAATCGGAGGCTGCGAGGTGACAGCTTTGGTCGAGCAATTTGGCTCGCCGTTGTATATTTTAGACGAAGAAACGCTGCGGGCGGCTTGCACCCAGTACCGGGATGCTTTCGAGCGTTACTATCCGGGCGAATCCCAAGTGCTTTATGCTTCTAAAGCTTGGAGTTGTTTGGCAATTTGCGCGATCGCAGCTTCCGAAGGCTTAGGCATAGATGTCGTATCCGCCGGAGAAATCCAAACTGCACTGCAAGCCGGCGTCAACCCCGACAAAATCTACTTCCACGGTAACAACAAGTCTCGCGAGGAACTACAGCTAGCTGTCGAAAACGGCTGCATTACCGTAGCCGACAATTGGCGGGATTTAGAGACTTTAGCAGAGTTGGGAAAATTGGGTGTCAGCAGCCTCACAGGTGGACCGACACGAGTTATGGTGCGGTTTACTCCTGGAATTGAGTGTCACACCCACGAGTACATTCAGACGGGTCAAATCGACAGTAAATTTGGCTTCGATCCCAACTCGCTCGATCGAGTATTTACCTTCATCAGCCAACAGCCGTCGTTATTTTGCGTGGGAGTGCACGCTCACATCGGCTCTCAGATTTTTGAACTGCAACCCCATGACGATTTAGCTGAAGTCATAATTCAGGCCTTGACTAAAGCACAAAGTTATGGTTTGCCAGCAACAGAAATTAATATTGGCGGTGGGTTGGGCATTCGCTATACTGAAGCGGACGATCCTCCTAGCATTGAAGATTGGGCTCGTACAATTTGCTCCGCAGTTGTAGCAGCTTGCGAGCGGCAGCAATTGCCCTTGCCTAAATTGCTTTGCGAACCGGGTCGATCGCTCGTCGGTACAGCTTGCGTTACAGCTTACACCGTTGGCTCTAAAAAAGTCATTCCGGAAATGCGGACGTATATAGCTGTCGATGGCGGGATGTCGGACAATCCGCGTCCTATTACCTATCAATCAGTTTATCGAGTCCTCGCAGCCGGCAAAATGTCTGCTCCCTTAACGGAAACAGTGACAATTGCTGGGAAACACTGCGAATCAGGCGATGTTCTGATTAAAGATGCCAAATTGCCAGAGTGTCAGGCAGGAGATGTCCTCGCCGTTCCGGCTACAGGGGCATACAATTACAGCATGGCTTCTAACTACAACCGAGTGCCCCGACCGGCAGCGGTTTTAGTTAGAAATGGGGAAGTTAACACGATTATACAGCGGGAAACTTACCAGGATTTGCTGAGGCTTGACCGCCTTCCTGAACGACTCGGAGCTCAAAAGTAAAAACTTAGAAGTTAAAAGTTAAAAGTTAAAAGAAAGACAATCCATGTTTACTTAGTGATGATTGCCTTTTCACTTTTAACTTTTGCCTTGTTCAGTCACGCGATTGGATTGACACTCCCCGGTCTAAAAACACGGGGATTTTCAGCATATTCCTTATAACAACTGTTCATGGTTCATGGGTTCGAGTGCATCACGGTTCGCGGTTCACAGGCGGTAGCGTTCGATGAACCATGAACAATCAACAATCTGGCTTTGACTTGGCCCTCGTTCAGTCCTTATTGATTCAAGGGATCGATATTGGACTGGTTTTTGCCCTTGCGTATTTGGTGCTCGTCATTGTTGGCGAGCGCAGAACGCTGTGGATGGTACGGGGATTTATTATTTTGATGCTGGCGGCGGCGGTGAGCAACTGGGCTGGATTGAGGCTGTTGCACGTTGCCCTCAACAGCTTGGTGACGGGTTCTGCTGTGGCAATGGCGGTAATATTGCAGTCGGAGTTTCGCCGATTTCTGGAACAATTGGGTCGGGGGGAATTTCGGCAATTGTTTGGACGCGATCGCCGACAAAAACCCGAACCGGACAGCGTAATAGATGAAATTGTGGACGCAGTAAAAGAACTTTCGCAAAACCGCACGGGCGCTTTACTAATTATAGAAACAGATTCTCCGATCGACGATCGAGATTTTTCGGTGCCGGGACTAAAGCTAAATGCTGAAGTTTCTAAAGAATTGTTGCAGACAATCTTTCAGCCGCAAACTTTGCTGCATGACGGAGCTGTTTTGATTCGAGGTTCGCGGATCGTGTCGGCGGGGGTAATTTTGCCTTTGTCCGATCGCACTGCGTCGCGGCAGTTGGGAACCCGCCATCGGGCGGCAATGGGGATTACGGAACGGGTGCAAGCTTGCGTGTGCGTGGTGGTGTCCGAGGAAACGGGTTCTATTTCTTTAGCCCAGATGGGAAGTTTAAATCGACCTTTGACTAGCAACAAACTTAAGGAATTGCTGGAAGCAAAGCTGTTTCCGTCGGAGGGAGAAAGAGCTGTGCCTCCAATTCCGATCGGCAATCTCGGACGCCAGATAGGATTGAAGGGAGTGACGCTATTAAAACGGATACTGCGCCGTTAGTCGGGTAATCGGGAGAAACCATGAGTCAAGGAATTTGCTTGGAAAAGTTGCCGGAGGATCTGCAACAAGAACTACTGCCTAAGCACATAGCAGTGATTATGGATGGGAACGGGCGCTGGGCTAAGAAGAAGGGGTTGCCGCGGATTGCGGGACACCGCCGAGGAGCTAGCACTCTGAAGGAACTGCTGCGCTGCTGCAAAGATTGGGGGATTCCAGCTTTAACTGCCTATGCTTTTTCGACGGAGAATTGGGGGCGGCCGGCTGGAGAGGTGGATTTTTTAATGAGTTTGTTTGAGGGTAAGCTGCGGCAAGAATTGCGGGAGATGGTGGACGAGGACGTGCAAATTCAATTTATGGGGAATTTGCAGGCTTTGCCGAAGTCTTTGCAGGCGGAAATCGAGCGTTCTGTGACGGCCACTCAGCACAATCAGGGGATTTTGTTTACGGTGGCGACGAATTACGGGGGGCGTCAGGAGATTGTACAAGCTTGTCGGGCGATCGCCACTCAGGTGAAAGAGGGCAAGTTGCAGCCGGAGGAGATTGATGAGGTTTTATTTAAACGCTATTTGTATACTGCTGATGTTTGTGACCCGGATTTGCTGATCCGGACGAGTGGGGAAATGCGGTTGAGCAATTTTCTACTATGGCAAATGGCTTATTCAGAAATTTACATTACTGAGACGCTGTGGCCGGATTTTGATCGATCGGAGTTTCACCGCGCTTTGTCTGATTATCAGAAGCGCAGTCGCCGATTTGGCAAAGTCTAACGATTTTGGATTTTGGATTTTAGATTTTAGATTTTTTGGTTGATTTTTCAGTTTCCAAGTAGGTGTCGATTGTGACCGAGCATCTCCATGAAAGTAAAAAACGTTTTTACGCCACGTGCGATCGTCCTGCACAGCACAATACAGCGAGCGGAACGATCGCAATCTCATGTAAATGCTTGCACGGTTGATGCTTCTTACCTGGATTCCCCATCTAAAATCTCATACCAATTTCACTCATCTCCTGCTCAACATAACGATTTTAGATTTTAGATTTGTCCTCCAATCTAAAATCTAAAATCTAAAATCTAAAATCTAATTAGGGGCCGGAGAAAACGGCCGCTTCAATGTCCTGACGTGAGAGGGAGTATTTGAATGCTCGCTGAATGTCTTGGCCGTCGGCTCCAGCATCGATGTAGCGGACGGTGAGTTGGTCGATATCGAGGGAGAGTTCTGCTTTCCATGTAAGTTGCTCGATCTGCCAGCAGTGGAGTTCTCGCCGATCTTGCTGGCAGCCGCGGCTTTTTAGCCACTGCTCGATTTCCGGGAGTGGATGGTTGTACAAAGGAGTGTCAGCGGAAGGAAGAGTCATACGGTTTTAGATTTTAGATTTTAGATTTTAGATTGGGGATTTCGGATTGAGGATTTCCGATTTTAGATTGGAGATTTGGGATTTGAGGCTTTAATTGCCACGAATTAAGCCGATCGCGATCGCCAGTAACAAACATCCGATTAAGCTAGCTCCCATGATAAACAGGGCGAACATTTCTCCGGGGGAAAGAGGTCGATCCGTGGGGTCTAGGTAAGCGGAGTTGGAAGTTTTTTTGCCCGATCCCGAAACCGGAGTATTGAAACTGGGCGGCGGCCCAATCACGTTCACGCGAGAATAGCCTATTTTGAGGTCGTAGGCGAGGCGACGTTCTGGGTTGCTGAGGGTGGCGTAGGCGTTGTTGAGCTGCTGAAATTTGGCGGTGGCGACGGCAGGTGGCAGCTCGGTGGTATCGGGATGGTAGAGTTTGCTCAGTTCCCGGTACGATCGCCGAATTTCGATCGGCGATGCGGAAGGATGCAGCCCTAACAAGCCGTAATGAGTGGAGCCCAAGGGGGTTTTTCCGGGTATTTTTTGACTTTTGTTTTTTGCAGTTGCCTCGTTTCCTGCCACCGAAGCCCCTCTCTGCCTATTGTTAATAATATTTGGTTATTTTAGCTGAAATCTGAAGGAAGAGGAATTAACCGCAGAGGGCGCAGAGAACGCAGAGGGAGGAGGGAAGAATTCTAAATTCTCCCGTTCTTCGTCTGTTTCTGCTGTCACGCGGTTTTTTATTCTTTATTGGGGTTGACTTTTTCCGAGGATTGTGAGTTGGCTAGGGCTAGCACTGGGGCGTCGGTGGGTGCTGGTCGATCGATACTGTGTTCGCCCTCAATGGGAATTTGGCAAGAAATCAGTTCTGTGACGATGCGATCGCCCAGAACATCTTCCCAATCCTGCAACTGTTCTCTGGCTTTGATCGGTGTATTGAGAGCCACGTCTACGCCCATTTGCTGAAGGTTGAGGCTGTGGGCTGTCGATCGGCGGTTGACCCACTCCACCAGCCAAACGCTCAATCCGACTGCTGCCATCAAAGGCAAGACAATTCGATAATCGCGGGTTAATTCAAACATCAACAGGATGGCTGTCAGCGGTGCTCTGGCGCTGCCGGCGAGGACGGCGGCCATTCCCACCATTGCGTAGGCGGCAGGACCGGCGACTCGATCGCTCATTGCCGGCAGCATTTCCAAAAAGAGGCCGTAAGCCGAACCCAGGGAAGCTCCCAAAAACATCGCCGGAGCGAAGATGCCGCCCACTAAACCGCTGCCGAGGCTGATTGCGGTCATCGCCAGTTTGACAAACAGCAGTAGCAGCAGCAAAGGCAAGGAAAATTTAACATCTTGAAGCATTGCTTGGACTGTTTCGTAGCCGACACCCAAAATTTGAGGCAATTGCAGGGCGACTAAGCCGACTCCGGCCCCGCCGATGATCGGGTGAAGCGGCCGGGGCAGTCGTCCGAGCCAAGCAAATCCTCGGACTTTTCCTTGAAAACAGCGATCGGCCAATTGAATTGCTTCTGTGTAGGCTAGAGACACTCCGCTCGCTAAAAGTCCCAATCCCATGTACAGAGGCAATTCTAGGGGGCTGCGGACATCGTAGACGGGCAAAGAAAAGGCAGGCTGAGCTCCCAAGCAGATTTGAGCGATGAGCGCGGAAACTACGGCGGAGAGCAAGACTACGCTGACTGACGAAGTAGCGAAGGTGCTGCCGAGCACGACTTCTAAAGCAAAGAAGACTCCGGCGATGGGAGAGTTGAACCCGGCAGATAAACCTGCTGCTGCTCCCGCGCCGAGGAGCAAGCGCTGCCGTTCTGGGGATAGCTGTAAAACTTGAGCCAGCAGCATTCCGAAGTTGGCGCCGATTTCGACGCTGGGGGCTTCCGGGCCAAGGGAGGCGCCGGTGCCGAGGGAAACTGAGGCTGCCACCATTTTGGTGATGGGTTTGAGGGGGGAGAGTTCTTGCAGGCCGCGGGTGGCTGCAATTAAGGAAGACATATTCGGGCCAAAGTCGCGAAATCGCCACCGCATCAGCCCGATGATGACTCCGCCGAGGGTGGGAATGCAGGCTAGCGTCCAAGAGCCTTTCGACGCGATCGCCCCCATGAAGTCTTCCAGCATCAAGCTGTGGATGAAGTGGATTAGGTAGTGAAAGGTGACGACGCCTGCACCCGTAACTCCCCCGATGACTAGGGAGAGGATGAGCAGGAGGGTTTCTGGGCTCGGGTGCAGGCGGTTGAATAGCGGACTTAGTCGGGAGGCTTGGGGAGTTGCTGCGGTTGGCCCGGGTGGCGGCAGATCCACAGGAGGGATGGCTCTCATTTAGCGGTTAATTCTTCGGTGAGAAGTTATATAATATTACAATTTATTTCTTATTTTCATTTTGAGTGATTTTAGGGGAATTGACAACTTAATTAAGGCGTAATTTAGGGTAAATTTTTGGGGCTGGCTGCTGGGGTGGAATGACTGATTCTGAGGAGCGGCGGATTTGGCGTGATTGTATGCTCAGTTACATTCAAACTTAGATATACTCTGGCGATAATGCTAATTAACTATATTTACCGTGGGGGTGGTTAGGCCGATCGGATCAGTGAACTCGCAATATCATATAGATCAGTAAAAAACAACTTTCAAATTAAAGAATTGGCTATTGGAGATTTTACCTTACAACCACAAATCTCGAACCACAAATCTCAAATCTCCAATTTTAAATCCCTTACTCGCGCATACTATCACATCGGTTGTTGACTGGGCAGGATTCTTGGTCGGGGTTTGGCGATCGACATTAGCGGATCGCCGATGGTGGCGACTTTCCAGGGAGGGGATTCTAGCTGGCGTACTGCGATTAAAAAGGGTGCTCCTCGCTTCAGGCGATCGACCATTAATTTAGGTGGGATAAATGCCGATAAAAAAGGTTCGTTCACGCTGCCAATATATGCGTAAGCACCATTTTCTAGCCACCTCCCGGCCACGGTGTTTTTGTCATCTGGCGCTGCTGCTGACCAACTGTGGATCATGTGGATTGCTGCAGGAAATTGAAGTTTTGGTAGGTCTTCAACTGAAGCGTCGCCGTTGCCGACTTGGAATGATTTTGGATAGCCTTTGGAATTCATTAATATTAAGTCAAATGTCCACGGTTTTGAGGCTAAACTCCGCCACTTTTCCAGGCTCGATTCTGGTTTCTGCACTAATTCAACATTCAAACCTATGGTTTTTAGTCCGCTAGCTGCTTCCTCCATTTCATATTTTCCCCAATTTCCTTCCTTGGGGTAACTGTCATAAAGCATGGCTGTTTGGCTGTCTAGAAATATGGCACACATGGCTTGATAGATCGATCGTACCTCGGAACCGTAAATCCAGCCTGCAGCCGCCCAGCGTTCGCCGTTGGGGTGTCGTCCCAAACCGTCGGTAACGGCTAGTTGTTCGTCGGGTTTTTCAGGAGATTGATATTTGACTGCTAGTTGGCGTACAATCGTTATTGTGTCGATCGGGTCTCCGAGCTGAGAGTAAAAATATCCGGTTGATTCGACGGCTTTTGTAACTGCTGTTTGCAGAGTTTTCCACTGTGTGTTATTAAGGGTGTCGTTGGGTTTTCCAAAGTTGCCTTCTAGAAATACTAAAGGTTGGCCGTGAGCGGCTGCTAAGGCAACTGCTGCTGAGCGTGCGGGGTCATTTTCTGATGTGATTACTACTCCTGGGGGTTCCCAGCCGAGTTGCGTCCATTTTGCTTTTAAGGTTTGAGTATCCGTGGCATTCCAGGCTCCTGCTGCGGCGTTCAGCATTAATTGCTGGAGTTTTTGATTTTTTGGCAGTTGCTGTTTGATGCTTGGCAAACGGACTATTTCTTCGGGTTGAAAGCGCTGCACAAACATGGGCGTATATTTTTTGTCTTCGATGAGAATAGGCCAGTTTCCTTTGAGATTCCATTTTTGGATTGCTGCTAAGAATGTGGCTTCGTCGGGTACTAAAACAACGCGGTTGACTGTTGGTATGTTGTCGCGGACAATGGCTGCTCGGAGGCCTGTTTGAATTGGCCAGGGTTCTTGTTTGGCTGAGGCGGGAAGTTGAAAGGGTTTGGTGAGAAAGCTGCACGCCGTTAATTGCTGTGATAAGCATAAAAATAGTGTTAATGCTAGCAGTTTAAGTTGTAGGTTTTTGTTATAATTCATTTTTTTAACCGCCGATTGAAGCAGATTAACGCAGATGCAGAGGGGATCTGTTAATAGATTCCGGGAATTAGTTTTTTGACTCGCTGGCTGTATTCTGAATAGTCTGGATATTTTGCGGTTAACCAGGCTTCTTCGCGGCTGGCTTTGATGTCGAAAAATATTATTAATATGGCGCTGGCTATTAAGTGGGATATGCTCATTTGAAAAAGTGTCCAGCCGAGAGCGGCTAAAATTAAACCACTGTACAATGGATGCCGCACTATTCTGTAAATTCCTGTTTGGACTAATTCTCCGTTTTCTATGGGATACGGTAAAGGTGTGAGGTTTTTTCCTAAGTCTATCAATGCTTTGATGATTAAAACTAAAGCGCTTAAGCCGAGAATACTTGCTACAATCCAGGTAAGAGCAAGCAATGGAGTGGATTGAATTTTTAATCCTGGTAGTGGATAAACTGGTAAGATTACAAATCCTGTGAGCAATCCTCCTTGAAGCAGGACTAAATATTCGCCGCGGCTGTTATTGCGCCAGCCTTCGCGCGTGAAACCCCAGTATGTTAAAATTTTCATAGTAAGAGGAAGAAGGAAGAGGGAAGAGAGAAGGAGAGAGAAGGAAGAGGGAAGAGGGGAGAAGAAAGTGAACTGTAGGTTGGATAGAGTGAAGTAAAACCCAACCTACGGCGAACAGTCAACAGTCAACAATTAACAAATTTATTCTCGCCAAGGACGTGTCATTAATTCTAATTGATTAACTTCATCTTGGCTCAAATTCCAACCTAAAGCGCCTGCATTTTCTTGGGCTTGTTTGGCGGTTTTGGCGCCGGGAATAGGGATGACTCCGTTTTGGCAGATCAACCAGTTTAGGGCAACTTGGGCGGGCGTGCGATCGCGCTTTCTGCCCATTTTTCGCAGGGTGGACATGACTAATTCAATTTTTTCGAGGCCGCTTTTGCTGAAGCGGGAGTCCATTTTGCGGGCTCCTGTAGGTGGTTCTTGGGCTGTGTATTTGTCGGTAAGCAATCCTTGGGCTAAGGGGCTGTAAGCTAAAATTGTGACGCCCAATTCGCGGGCTGCACTCACAATTCCTTGTTTTTCTACTTGCCGCGACAGCAAGGAGTAACGGACTTGATTTGTTGCTAGGGGAACGCCTCTTGCTGCTAGTATTTTGTGGGCTTGGCGCATCTGTTCTGCTGAATAGTTGCTGACTCCTACTGCTTGAATTCTGCCTTGTTTTACTTCATCGGCTAAGGCGTTCATCAGGGTTTCTTGACTGAGTAAAAAAGTGAAAGGCCAGTGCACTTGGTAGAGGGTTATTTGTTCTACTTGCAAGCGTTTTAAGCTGGCACTCAAGGCTTCGGAAACTGATTTTCCTGTAATCCGCCAAGGTACGGGGCCAAATTTGGTGGCTATTTGAACGGGCTGGGTGGTTTTTTTGAGAAACTGCCCCAGCAATTCTTCTGACAAGCCGTTACCGTAGACTTCGGCTGTGTCGAAGAAGTTGACTCCGCTTTCTAAGGATGTTTTGAATGCTGCTTCGACTTCGGCGGCGCCGTAGTTGCTGCCGTAGTTCCAAAATAGTTTGTCGCCCCAAGCCCAAGTTCCGACGCACAGGGGAAGGACGGCTGGGCCATTTTGTCCTAGGGTAATGGTTGTCACGGTTGGTAAATCCACAGTTATTGATTCTCTTTATTTTTATATGAATTTATACGAATAATCGCGATCGAGCTTCTAGCCGGGGGAGGAAAGGCGGCGGGTTGCGATATCTCAGTTACTATAAATTCAAATGCTGTGTTTATTTGAATAGTTATGTCGATCGACCGTTTACCAGATTCAAGATTAACAGATTCCGCGACTGCTGCTATCAAGAGAGTTACCCTCCTGACTATGTTCCGGTTGGGTTTGTTTCAGATGGGATTGGGCATGATGTCTATTTTGACGCTGGGGGTGCTCAATCGCGTGATGATTAAAGAGTTGGCGATTCCGGCTACTGTGGTGGCTGGTACGCTAGCGATGCACCAGTTTGTCGCACCGGCTAGGGTGTGGTTCGGGCAAATGTCTGATGCTAAGCCTTTGTTTGGTCATCACCGCACGGGTTATGTGTGGGTAGGAAGCGTTTTGTTTGTGATTTCCGCTTTTTTGGCGGTACAGGTGATGTGGGGCTTGGGCAGCAGTTTGGAGACTGTGGGGTGGACGACTGCTACTTACGGTTGGGTGGGTTTGTTGGGTTTGATTTTTGCGCTTTACGGTATTGCTATTTGTTCGAGTTCGACTCCTTTTGCTGCTTTGTTGGTGGATGTTTCGGATGAGGAGGATCGATCAAAGTTGGTGGGTGTGGTGTGGTCGATGCTGATGGTTGGTATTATTATCGGGGCGATTATTAGCAGCGGTTTGCTGAAGCAAATTGATGGGGATGTGCCGCGGGAAGTGTTGCAGGCTTCGATTAACGGTTTGTTTGTGAAGGTGCCGGCGCTTGTTTTGCTGTTGGTGGGGATTGCTACATTTGGGGTTGAGAAAAAGTATTCGCGGTACGGGGTGCGATCGTCTGCAGTGAATCGAGAAGATAAAATTACTCTGGGAAGTGCGCTGCGGATTTTGACTGCTAGCCGCCAAACCGGTTTGTTTTTTACTTTCCTGCTGATTATGACAATTTGCTTGTTTATGCAGGATGCGGTTTTGGAACCTTACGGCGGGGAAATTTTTAAGATGTCGATTTCGCAAACTACGCAGTTGAATGCTATTTATGGTACTGGTACTCTGATCGGTTTGAGCGCAACTGGTTTTTTAATTGTGCCGCGCATTGGCAAGCAAAATACGATTAGGTTGGGCTGTTTGTCGGTGGCTGCTTGTTTTGGCTTGATTATTTTATCTGGATTCACAGGAAATCCAATTGTGTTTAAGTCGGCTTTAATGTTGTTTGGTTTTGCTTCGGGAATTACGACGACGGGTGCGCTGAGTTTGATGTTGGATTTGACTGCTGCGGAAACTGCTGGGACTTTTATTGGCGCTTGGGGTTTGTCGCAGGCGATGGCGCGTGGTGTGGCGACGATTAGTGGCGGTGCTATTTTGGATTTGGGCAGAAGTTTGTTTGGGGTGCCGATGTTAGCTTACGGGTTGGTTTTTGCTGTGCCGGCGGTGGGTATGATTCTGGCTGTTTGGCTGTTGGGTAGGGTGGATGTTGGGGAGTTTCAGGATAATGCTAAAAGTGCGATCGCCACTATTCTTGAAAATGAACTAGACTAAGGTTTGTAGTGAGAGCTTTAGTCCTCATTCTCTTGTTAATCAAGGGCTTTTGTCCTTAATACAAAAAAACTGCAAATGAAAGATTTTTGGGATTCTATTTTAAGTTTTTCTCAGACTACTGTCAAGACAGTCGGCCAGCAGTTTTTGAAAGATTTTGGTTCTGCACAAGCAGATGAGAAGGATGATGGGAGTTTGGTTACGCAGTCTGATAATTGGGCGGATGCGGAGATTAGAAGTGCGATCGCATCTACTTTTCCCAGTCACGGAATTTTGAGCGAGGAAGGAGAACACGTTTTCCCAGATACGGAATGGTGTTGGGTTGTCGATCCTCTGGATGCTACGACTAATTTTGCTCGGGGAGTTCCGATTTGGGGGATTTCTTTGGGTTTATTGTATCGCGGAACTCCGGTTTTTGGCTGCGTGCATTTGCCGCCGGTGAATCAATCTTTTCACGGTTTTTATGCAGGGGATTTGGCGGGCGACAATGTATTGGCAAATATGCCTCAAGGTGCGTTTTTGAACAATCGGCCGATTTGTCCCACTGCTGATAAAATGAGCGGAAATCATATTTTTAATTTGTGTTCCCGGAGTGTGGGAATCGGGCCTCATCTTCCGAGTAAAATTCGGATGTTGGGCATGGCTAGTTACAATTTTTTGACTGTGGCTTCGGGTGTGGCTATGGGAGGGGTGGAAGCGACTCCGAAAATTTGGGATATTGCGGGGAGTTGGGTAATTGTGAAGGCTGCTGGTGCGGTTTGGCTACCGCTGGAATCCCAGGCGATTTTTCCGCTGGAAGTGGGGAAGAATTACGGGAGGATTTGTTATCCAACTTTGGTGATGAATCGGCAGGAGTTGGTGTCGGTATTTTTGCCGTTTGTGGAGGCTTGGAAGAAGAGAAAAATGGGGTAATTTAGGTGCAGCGAAGCTATCCCGTAGGAAATCGAACAATTATTAAATAAAACGGCAGGGCAGGCGTGACGGAGGAGTCTCCCACGCCTGCCGTGCTGTTTGGAAGAAATATACCGACCGATGACCGATGGTTCAAGTATGCCTACTCTTGTCTATTTCTGCCAATCTGCGATCGGGTGGTTTTGTTTTACGTCGATCGGGTGATGTGGTGCTGGTAGAATTTGTGGTAAGTTTTCCACGATTTATTATCTCTCGTAAATAAAATTCTACCCGTTTTTAAGTAGAGGCACAAGGGTAAATAGATTTACTGAGGTGTGCGAAAAAGTAGATGAGTGGTATATTGGCTAGGTCGAAGAGTTAGCCTGTGGGAAGATACAAAAATAAACTTTGGAAGAAACTCGGAAAAGTCTGCGGTTTGCGATCGCACTTGATACAGCCAGCAAGATAACAGATACTAGGATTAGGGACACAACATTGCTGTGTCCCTACTGCAAAATGAATTTATTGCTTCAGGCGATTAATTTCGACAGCACATTAGACAACTTAGCACCGAGATTCTCAACAGAGTCCTGCTGTTTGGGATCTTTCATCGTACCGTCAGCATTAAATGCTTCAAAAGCTTGGGGAATTGCTTTCTGATCCGGGAGTACCAATACGTTAATATTCCCCAGGATCGATCGCAAATGAACCAATCCCCGCAAACCCCCAATTCCACCTGGGGAAGCACTCATAATTACCGCTACTTTGCCAGTAAATGCCACCAATCCCGGTTCACCCGGTGCTGGGCGCGATACCCAATCGATCGCATTTTTCAACACAGGCGTAATTGAACTGTTATACTCAGGGGAAGCTATCAAAAACCCGTCATGCGCTACCATCAATTCCTTCAAGTGGCGGGCATTTTCTGGCATTCCCTCTTTTGCTTCCAAATCTTCGTCAAATAGCGGCATCGGCAAATCGCGCAAATCTACATAAGTAACTTCTGCACCCGCCGCCGTAGCACCAGCAGCCGCCACTTTTACCAGCAGTTTGTTATAGGATGCTTCGCGGGTACTCCCGGCAAATGCAAGTATTTTTGGTCTGTTTGTCATTGATTTTTTCCTGATTATTGCTTCCGCGTATAATTGTACTATTCCGAGTGATTCCAAACAAAGTCAGCAATGGGTCTATCTGCCGACAAAACAGGATTGTCATTGGAATTTAATAAAACCGATCGCACTTTTACATTCCCGGCCCCCAAACGCCTCTCGACGCGACTGGGAATGCCGTAACCGTAAATAATGTGTCCTTTACCCGCCAACACCACAACTTGATAGTCGGGGTTTGCTTTGACAAATTCAGCTATTTTTTCCGCCATAGTTTCGTCCCACAAAACTTGGGCTTGCAAGAATCTTTCAAAACCGGTACTATTTCCCTGTTCAGCCTTTTGGTGTTGCTGGTAAACTTCTAGCAGCAGTTGCCGATATTCGGCGTTGTCGGTGCGAATTTCGGATATTGGCGGAATGTGCTTTTTTTCCTCTGCTGTGAGGCTTTCTAAACCTTGACGGGCAACTTTTCTCGTTACTTCGGATGGTGTATTTAAGGCGAGGACGGGTAGTTGATTTTCTTTAGCAAACCGCAAAATGGGGGCGTAAGATTCCCAGGGAAAGCGCCATCTGCGATCGTACTCTGTTTGCTCGACTAATTGCTGTTCAGTCAGTTTACCTGCTAAGTAGTTGTCGATCGCGCTTTGAAAGGGACGCTCAAACATTTCCATCGCGATCGCAATTTTCCGATTTTGCCGCTGCATTTCTCGGATAATCGCCTGTTGAGCTTGATGGTCTTCCGCGCTATCGTGGGTTTCTCCCAGGTACACGACTTTTGCCTTTACCAACTGTTGCAGAATCTCTTGGTTAGTGTAAGTCTGCCCAGCTTGAGGGTTCGCCGTCGTTTGCGCTGTCACTACACTCCTGCACAGCAGAAAGATACTCAGCGATAAGGCGCATAGTTTGATGAGTTTGGTTGTTTTCATACAGATATTATGCCGTTTCTCGCAGCAGCAAGCACAGCCGAACTCTACTATTTTAGCTGAGCAGCTAGAAAGCTCAATGCTTAATTTAAGTTCATAATTATCCGTGGTTACTTCTAAAAATGTAAAGTTTAGTTGCAGGTACTTGCGCTTCTAGAAGAAGGTGCTAAATTAATAATATGAAGCGAACAAAAAGCTTCTCTGACAGATACAACCTCTAGATACCACAGCGAAGTTCACAATAGAATCTAAGGAGTAAAAACGCTGTTTAATCTCACATCTGTCTCATCAAAAACCAATAGCAGCACCCACCAACAAAGCTGACACTTCCTCAACTAATTAGAGGGGAGCAATGCAACTGAATCCGAGGATTATTGCAACTCCACATCGAAGTTGAAAAAGAGGAAATCACTCGGTACATATGGCTGGGTGCTGTTGTTGTTAAAAGAGATTTTCGGCTTGTGATGTTTTTTTCAGTAGAGGCAGAGCTTTTAGATAGGCGTTACCGGGCAGAGCCGGGTAACGAGCCTAAAATGAGAAAAACTAGAAAATTACTGGAAAATTGTCTCGTCTTCCTTTCGCCACGCGGGATCGACGATACAAATAAATATTAGCGGCTCTGTGCCACAGTTGTAAATAAACTGCTTGGCGTTTGGCGGAATGTAAACTGCATCTCCGGCTTCCACGAATTGATTTTCGTCGTCGATGTGCATTTCTCCAACGCCGCTGAGGATGTAATAAACTTCAGAAGTTGTCAGGGAGTGCAGCGCAGAAGTTTGTCGCGGTGGCAAAACGGCGTGGGCTAAACTGTAACGCAAATCCACAGCTTGTTTGTCTGGATGCAATAATTCTCGCAGTTGAGTACCGTCGCCAGCAATAAACTCATCGCAGGCATTTAGCTTTT
This sequence comes from Microcoleus sp. Pol7_B2, assembly GCF_036701035.1. Lineage (NCBI taxonomy): Bacteria > Bacillati > Cyanobacteriota > Cyanophyceae > Oscillatoriales > Microcoleaceae > Microcoleus > Microcoleus sp. Pol7_B2. Next base: position 27,013 of record NZ_JAUBQB010000054.1, read on the forward strand.
GAATTAGCATTCTTTCCCCTCTCCTGAAAATCTCTTTACCACAACTTAAGTTTAATTGAAAGAGCCAGAGATGTTAAGAAATATGTCAAGCGGCGGCCGGATTTTTTAACCGTAAATTCCCGAATGCCCTCGATAATCAGGACAGTCGATCGCATCTTCAGATAAAGCTATAGTAGGCTGAACGGGACACTTGAGGTGGTAGTCGCCGGTGAAAAATACGCAGTTAGCACAAGGGATTTGGTGCATCCGCTGAGCTCGACGCAGCGAGTCGGTGACAGTACGCCCGACACTCAAACACAGCAAAAAAACTAAACCCCAGGCGGACACAAAACACAGCGGGACTAAAATAGGCTGTATTGCCTTCAGCAGAAAGTAAAGCATAGGAAGAAAATTTAGCGGTATAAGCCACACATACATTACAGTAGTGGAATTGCCGATCGATCGACCAAAAAGTTTAGAATCCTTTACAGCTCGATCGAGAAACCGGGCAATTATGGCATGATAAGGAACAGTCCTTAAATAAAATTAGAGGAAATCCGTTATGACTCTGCGATTAGGCGATACAGTTCCCAACTTTACCCAAGCTTCGTCTGAAGGCGAAATCAATTTCTACGACTGGGCTGGGGATAGCTGGGTCGTGTTGTTTTCTCACCCGAAAGACTATACTCCAGTTTGCACCACAGAACTCGGTGCAGTGGCCCGTCTAAAGTCTGAATTTGAAAAACGGGGCGTCAAAACCATTGCCCTCAGCGTCGATGATGTGGATTCTCACATGGGCTGGATTAAAGATATTGAGGAAACTCAAAACGTCACCCTCAATTATCCGATTTTAGCAGATGGTGATCGTAAAGTCTCCGACATTTACGACATGATCCATCCAAACTCGCTGAACAACTTAACAATCCGCACAGTTTTTGTGATTGACCCGGAAAAGAAATTGCGTTTGAGCATTACTTATCCGGCGAGCACGGGTCGGAATTTTAATGAAATTTTGCGAGTAATTGATTCCTTGCAACTTACGGACAAATACAGCGTTGCGACTCCGGTTGATTGGAAAGACGGCGACGATTGCGTAATCGTACCTTCGATTACCGACCCGAAAGAGTTGGAAGAGAAATTTCCTAAAGGTTATACGCCGATTAAGCCTTATTTGCGGATGACTCCTCAGCCGAATAAATAGGTTTAACATTCCTGGACGCATAACCTAATTCTGTAAGGTGTGCACTGCACACCTTACCTCTATAATTCGCGCGTAAAACCAGCTTGTAGTGAGGACTTGAGTCCTTAATCCTGATTTTTGAGGAGTTGAGTCCTCACTACAAACAAAGAAATTGTGCAATCTTGTGTAAACACTTTAGATTTGAGGAAAGGCAAAATGCTGTCATCAACAATTGTGTTGCGAATACCACCCAAATTGCAAATGACAGACGACGAGTTTTTCGAGTTCTGTCAAATCAATAGTGAATTACGCATTGAACGCAACAAATCGGGAGAATTGCTAATTATGCCCCCTACTGGTTCGGAGACTGGAAACCGAGAAGGTAATATATTTGGGCCACTGTGGGTTTGGGCAGAACAAAATGGTACTGGTTTAGCGTTTACTTCGAGTACAGGATTTACTCTGTCAACTTGTGCAGAAAAGTCGCCGGATGCTGCTTGGATCAAACTGGAACGGTGGAATGCTTTGTCACCAGAACAAAAGCAAAAGTTTGCCCCGATTTGCCCGGATTTTGTAGTAGAACTGAGGTCGGCTTCTGACAATCTCAAACCATTGCAAGAAAAAATGCAAGAATATATGAGAGAACCCGGAGTGCAGTTAGGCTGGTTAATTGACCGCAAAAATCGCAGAGTTTATATTTACCGTCCTGGTTTGCCAGAGGAATGTTTGGAGAATCCCGCGACCGTCAGCGGCGACCCCGTTTTGCCCGGATTCATACTCAATATGAGCAAAATTTGGTAGAACTGCTAGCAATAAATATCAACTTATTGTAAAAATTAATCATAGGATACACACACGCCAAAAATATGGATATTAAAAACGGCTTTGTAGGCACAATCGGCAACACACCACTAATTCGCTTAAACAGCTTCAGCGATGAAACAGGCTGCGAAATTCTCGGCAAAGCAGAGTTTCTAAATCCCGGCGGTTCCGTTAAAGATAGGGCCGCTTTATACATTATCAAAGACGCAGAAGAAAAAGGCTTGCTCAAACCGGGCGGCACCGTTGTTGAAGGCACTGCCGGCAATACAGGCATCGGTTTGGCCCACATTTGCAACGCTAAAGGTTACAAATGTTTGATTGTGATTCCCGATAACCAATCTCAAGAAAAAATCGATGCTTTGAAAACCTTGGGCGCTGAAGTTCGGACTGTTCCCGCTGTTCCTTACAAAGACCCGAATAATTATGTCAAATTGTCGGGAAGATTGGCTTCGGAAATGGAGAATGCTGTCTGGGCCAATCAGTTTGACAATTTAGCCAATCGCCGAGCTCATTACGAGACAACTGGCCCGGAAATTTGGGAACAAACAAACGGCAAAATTGATGCTTGGGTAACAGCTACTGGTACTGGCGGCACTTTTGCTGGGGTAGGAATGTTTTTGAAAGAAAAAAATCCTGCTGTTAGAATTGTCTTGGCAGACCCGATGGGCAGCGGGCTTTACAGTTATTTCAAAACTGGGGAAATTAAGACTGAAGGCAGTTCGATTACTGAGGGAATTGGCACCACCCGCGTCACTGCAAATATGGAGAATGCCCCGGTAGACGACGCCATTCAAATTGATGATACTGAAGCTGTCCGGGTGATTTACCAACTGCTGAGAAAAGAAGGGCTGTTTATGGGCGGTTCTGTGGGGATTAATGTGGGGGCGGCTGTGGCTTTAGCGAAGCAAATGGGGCCTGGACATACGATTGTTACGGTACTCTGCGACGGGGGGGCTCGGTATCAGTCGCGTTTGTTCGATCGACAATGGTTGGCTTCCAAAGGATTGTCACCCGATTAACCGTAGGGTGCGCTGCGGCGCACCTTAAAATCTGCGCATATATAAAATCTGGGCGTATATGCGCGCACCTATTCCATGATAAAAAAATAGCATATATGTAGCAGAATGTCAAGTAAAAAATATGAAAATTATCGAATCTTCTAGGCAAGTTCTTGTTTGTCAAAACCGCACTTGTCGCAAGCAAAATTCAGCAAAGGTACTGGCAGCTTTTCAGAAATTGTCGCCCTCAGAAGTTGAAGTTGTTGCTAGCAGTTGTTTGGGACAGTGTGGCAACGGGCCGATGGTGTTGGTGCTGCCAGAAGAGGTTTGGTACAATGGCGTTTGCCCTGAAGAAGTTGCGGCAATAACTGAGCAACATTTGCGGGGAGGAAAGCCGGTAGAGAAGATGCTTTACCGCAAGTTTCACCGACTTTCTAATTAGTCGATCGCCCGCCTTTAAAATTCTTCGGCAAACAACCGGCGGAGAATCTCGGTGACTTCGGCGGCGACTCTGGCGTCTTGTTCGATCGCCAAGCGATCGACACTGCTGGAACCGCCTACAGCTTTTTCTGCCCGCAAACTCATGGCTAAAGTTCTGACTTTTGCCGGCTTTCCCGCCGCCTTCGGCCGCTCGTCAACAAACCGCACTAAAGCCACATAAACTGTTTCTAGGGTTCCCCTGATCGAGCTGAGTCCGTAACCCAATTTTGAGATAATTACTGGAGAAGTGATCAGGCTATCCATGCCCAAAGTTTTAATTGCTACGTCCACATATCGAGCGCTGTCATGTCCCATTGCTCTGACAATGCTTTCTAAGCTGTTCCACTGAGATGCTTTCATGCGCGATTGCTGTTCGATGTGGAAGTGCCATCCTAACATGGAAATCAGCCTGGTCAAGTCATAAGCAGATACGGAATTTTTTTGTTTGGTGCTGTTTACTGCGGCACTTAAAAGCACTTGTTTTTTGGTGAGATCGAAGATTTTTGGGTTGGTGAGATAAGGATTTTCGCCGTAATCGCCACGAAAAATTAGGTCATTATTGCCAGTAGCGCTCTTCAGCCATTGCTCTAATCCTATGCGAGTATCAAAGCGTTTGAACATCGCAGCTAAGGAGTTTGAACTTCCTATATTGGAGGCATAGTTAATCATGTCTTTTGCTACCTCGTAAAAATAAAAATCATGTTTTTGCCCGTTGCCATCTCTAACAACGCAGTTGTCAATGTCGCAGTCGGGATATTTGCTATTTAGTTGACTGACGATATTAAGGAGTGCGATAATTTTAGTGGCACTCCACTGCTCAGCATTGGTAAGTGCGTTTTTTCCCAGCCACTGCGCCTGAATTTTGCCCTCTACAAAAGTACCAATGCAAACGCAGGCTTCTTTGATGTCTGCGTGGAGGAAACTTAAAGCTTGAGAGTTAATTTGAGGTAGTTCTCCCAGGCTGGGAAATGGGGTAAGTTTGAGGGGATTATTGGGTCCGGGAATAGAGCTAATTACTTTTATGCCGTCGGGTTTCTGTTTGAGATAATCGGGATAGTTTTTAATTTCTTGTTGGTAAGGGGATTTTTCAATGCCCCGGTCTAAAAAGGCTAGTTTGTTTATGTTCGCTTTGGCATCTATTTCCATTTGGAGGTAGTTTTTGTAGATACGCGCTCGGTCTTTTGCGAGTTCGAGGGAGGTGAGGTTCATAATAATTGTTGGCAGCTTGTTACAAATAAGTAAATCACTATACTAGGATTTACGCAAACAAACCGGGTTTCTATATAAATTTTTGGGTTAGGAAACGAAAATTAATGAAGAAAGCGGGCGGCAGACAGTAACTGCGGCCAGGACTATATATCCAAGTTCGGACCCTGCGATCAAGTTTTTTTGCTGCGTACTTGAATGCGTTTGTTGGTTTTTTGTTTCTTAATCCAAGAGACAAATTTCTGGAGTTCAGGGTCATTTTTGAGCTTTTCCAGGGTGTTGAGCTCTTGGGCGAGGTGTTTGTTGTCAAATAGAGAGTGAATCTGGCGGTGACAGGCTGAGCAAATGTCGATTGTCGGGCTGGGATCTTCGTTTTTCCGCTTGGTGTTTTGTTTGGGGGTGAGGTGATGGGCGGTTAATGCTTCCATTTGTCGATCGCACAATTCGCACTGCATAATTTTCTCAATGCTGCTGGATAAGAGAATTGCTACTTTTAGTTTAGCGCGATCGGCTTTGAGGAGGTGAATGAAAGGCGATCGCACTCTCCAAACAATAAAAAACCCCCAATTGGGGGTCGTACAAATCTCTTGTGGCAGAGGTCGAGAAGCCTCTGGGATCACAAAATATACAGCAGCAAAAACAAAACAATCCAAATCACATCGACAAAGTGCCAGTAAATCTCAGTCGCTTCTATTCCAAAGTGGTGCTCGCTAGAATAGTGACCTTGCGCGCGCGATCGCCACACCACCGCCACCATAAACAGCACTCCCAAGGTAACGTGCAAGCCGTGAAAAGCAGTCAAAACGTAAAAACAACTGGCATACAAATTAGTCGTCAAGCCAAACTCTAAATGAGCGTATTCGTAAACCTGACCGAACAAGAAAACTGCGCCCATAGCAATAGTTACGAGCAACCAATTCCGCATTCCGGCGGCATCATTCTTTTTAATTGCAGTATCCGCATTGTGAATCACAAAACTGCTAGCAATCAGAATTACCGTATTGATTCCCGGCAGCAATAACTCGCGCTCCGGCGTACCTTCAGGAGGCCACACGGGGGCCATCGCCCGATAAATCAAATACGCGGCAAACATACCGAAAAATATCATGCCTTCAGCGCACAGGAACACAATTACACCTAACATTCGGTGGTCGGGATGCTCGACACCGTGTGCTTCTACTTCGCCCTCGTGATGGTAATTTAGGGCTGTTTTTGTCGGATCGATCGCTGGAATTTGCATAAGAAATTGGTAATGAAGAAGTCAGTTGTCAGTTGGCAGTTGGCAGTTGGCATTAGTCATCAGTCATTAGTTAACAGTCAACAGTCAACAGTCAACCATGCCTAATGACTGATGACTAATAACTATTCGCCATCTTGACTTTCATCAGCAGGAGAATCAGCATTTACCTCTGATTCAGGAGCGACCAAAGTTGCAGTACCGCCAAAGAAAGTTGAAGCTTGAGCCTCCGCAATAGGGATACCTGTTTTCTGGGTGTTGCGGGTGGCATTTTCCCTCAGCTTGAGCCTGAGACGTTCCCCGGTATTCTGAATTTTTTCCATGCCGTAATCGTAAGGCCCCGTTGCCAATACCGGCACTCCTTCAAAATTTTCGATCGGAGGTGGCGAAGTCGTCATCCATTCCAAACTCAAAGCTTGCCAAGGATTGTCACCTGCTTTCGGGCCGTACCTCCAGCTCCAAATCACATTAATGATAAACGGGATTGTAGACACTGCCAGCATATAAGCACCGACAGTACAAATGACATTAATTGTGGTAAATTTCGGGTCGTACATTGCCACCCGCCGGGGCATTCCTTGCATCCCCAAAGCGTGCATCGGCAGGAAAGTTACAGTAAAGCCAACATAAGTTAAAACAAAGTGAACTCTACCCCAAAATTCATTAATCATCCGCCCCGTCATTTTGGGGAACCAGTGGTAAAAAGCAGCGTAAATTCCAAACACTGAGCCGCCAAACAGCACGTAGTGTAGGTGAGCGACGACAAAATAAGTGTCGTGAACGTGAATGTCGAAAGGTACGGAAGCCACCATGATTCCGGTGATGCCGCCGAGCACAAATGTTGAGATAAAACCCATCCCAAATAGCATCGCGCTGACAAGCCGGAGTTTTCCTCCCCAAATAGTTGCCAACCAGCTAAATATTTTAATCCCAGTTGGTACGGCGATGATCATAGTCGTGATCATAAAAAACATCCGCAGCCAGCCGGGAGTGCCGCTGGTAAACATATGGTGCGCCCACACGATCAAGCCCAAAAAGCTGATCGCGAGACTGGAATATGCGATCGCCAAATAACCAAAAATTGGCTTGCGCGAATGCACCGGCAAAACTTCTGAAATCACCCCGAAAAAGGGCATAATCATAATGTAAACTGCCGGGTGCGAATAAAACCAGAATAAATGCTGGTAGACGATGGGATCGCCGTTGCCTGTCGGGTTAAAAAATGCCGTCCCCGCTAACAAGTCAAACGACAGCAAAATCAAAGCTGCGGCTAAGACTGGAGTAGCAATCAAAGTGAGCGCTGAAGTCGCAATCATCGCCCAGCAAAACAAAGGCATTTCATTGAGACTCATGCTCGGAACCCGCATGGTAAAAATGGTAACGGCAAAATTCACCGCCCCCAAAATCGAAGAAGTTCCTAGTATTAAGACGCTGAGAATCCAAATTTCTTCCCCCGCTTGAGCAGTAACTAAGCTCAAAGGCGGATAGGAAGTCCAACCCGCCTGCGGAGCTCCTACCAAAAAACTGCTCAACAGCAACACGCCGCCTACGGGAATTAGCCAAAAGGCAAGGGCATTCAGTCTGGGAAATGCCATGTCTTTTGCCCCAATCATTAAGGGGATCAAAAAGTTAGCAAATCCGGCTCCGGCGGGTACGATCCACAGGAAGATCATCACCGTCGCGTGAACAGTAAATAAACTGTTGTAGAGTTCGGGGGTGACAAAATCGGCGTCGGGGGTGGCGAGTTCTGTTCGCACCAAAGTTGCCATCACGCCGCCGATTAGATAGAAAATAAATGTTGTTACCAGGTATTGAATACCGATTACTTTGTGATCGGTATTAAAAGTGAAGTAGTCGCGCCAATGTCTATCAGCGGGCGCTGTTCCGCGAGCCTCAGTGTTTGCACTTTCTTGGAACTGTGCTTGTGTCATAGTTATTAGTCATTAGTTATTAGTCATTAGTTATTAGCTCAGGATAAAATACCCAGTGGCCAGAACTAATGACTATTTTTAGTGATGAGTTGGGTGAAGTTGTTCTAGGGCTTCGGAATTAATTTTTATTTCCCTGACGTAGGGAGCCAAAAATTCTCCATCTGACAATTCCCCAGGATTGACTGCAACTGCTTGCTCTAAGTTTTGACTGCTAGCAACTTGCTGGCTTTGCAGCCAAGTGTCGAATTCTTCTGGCGTGTGAACGACTGCTACAGCTTTCATCGCTCCGTGATAAGCGCCGCACAATTCAGCACAAACAACCCGGTATTCGCCGGTTTTAGTTGGTGTAAATCTCAGTTCGCTCGGCCGGCCGGGAATTGCATCTTGTTTGAGGCGAAATTCCGGCAGCCAAAATGCGTGCAGCACGTCTTGAGCTGAGATATTTAGCTGTACGTCGCGGTTGACTGGCATATGCAGTTCGCCAGAACTAACGCCGCTTTCTGGATAGCTAAAAATCCAGGCGTACTGCAAACCTGTGACATTTACAACTAAGTCTGCTGGTTTGTCTTCATTTTCTGGGGAAGCGCCTACGCCTAAAGCAACGAGTTTTTGAGATGGAATTTGAGGGGCGTTTTGGGGTGTATCTGAGAGTGTGGCTGCGATCGCACTTCCCCGCATTTTAGAGTGCGCTTGCATGGTGCCGTGGTCGTGATTGCCCATCGGATCGAGGCCTCCCATTGAGTTGTAAATCTCAAAACTGTAGACTCCGATTCCTAAAATAATCACCGCCGGCACGGCTGTCCAAAGAATTTCTAAGGGAAAGTTGTCATGCCAAGGCGGCCCGTCTGTGTTGTCTCCTTGACGACGGCGATATTTAATTGCAGCAACGATGAGAATTCCCTGGACCATGATAAATAGTCCAGTGGAAATGGTCATCATTGTATTGAAAAGTGCGTCTATGTCGGATGCTTCATCAGAGGCGGCGATCGGCAGTAAACCGTGATTCTGCCCGTACCAGAGACTGATCAGAGTCACTCCGATGCCGGCGAGCATGGTGAGGATGGAACTTGGAATGTTCACGCTGGTACTTCTTAATAGCGACACTTCTTCGCTTGAAAAATGAAGGAAGCGCCTCTGGGTTATCAATTTTTAATTGTAAATGGTATTTTTAGTAAAATGTCTATCTTAAGGGTTACTTAAGGCTTAGTATGTTTGACCGATCGCCCGATCACCTAAAAAATACGTCTTTTGTACATTGACAAAAATGCTTAAAAATGCTATATAATCGCTCTGTTTGCCTGCTAAATTTGAGATGGTTTCTCAAAGACCATCAAATGCTGCTGAGGTAACATATCTTTTGTCTCTTTCCATACTAAACCGACGGCTGCCATTTCTTTTTTAACCTGCTTCTGCGTCATTTTGTGCAAACCTTTAATGGGAATCAGCGGATTTTCGCCCCGATACTCGATCGATACCGTGCGGCCTCCCGGTTTGAGTGCTTTCACAATTCCTTGCATCATTTCTCTAGGATATGCAAATTCGTGATAAGCATCGACCATCACAACTAAATCTACGCTATTTTCCGGCAAATTTGGATTGTCGATACTGCCCAAAACTGGCTCAACGTTAGCAATATTTTTTTCTTGTTTATTCAATTTAATAAAATCAATCATTTCCGGCTGCACGTCAACAGCCAAAACCTTTCCTTCTGGAACTAAGGGAGCGATGCGAAAGCTAAAATATCCCGTTCCTGCTCCAATGTCGGCTACAATATCGGTTGGTTTTAAATCGAGATTGTTGACTAATCTAGCTGATTTTTCTTCCATGCCGCGAGACGGTCTTTCGAGCCAACCAGCACCTTGATATCCCATGACTTGAGCAATTTCTCGACCCATGTAAAATTTGCCGGTTCCGTCAGGATTGTGGACTGTCCGCTGCTGATAAATTGGGTCGCCATCGGCGGTTTTACTTACGGCTGCACACGCATTGAGCGGCAATATGCAAATTATTGCTAAGATAATTGCTGCTAGATGTTTGAGGAATTGTCGGTTTTTCACGATCGTCCTAATTGTATGTTTAATTTTGTCATTACCAGGCTCTGCGCGGTAATGCAGAACCAGAGGAACAGCCGAGCGAATATCGAGAATAGTTTAAGATTTAGCTGACAGCGGATTCTAATAATCTGATTGTACCAGAGTCAGCGTCGATTTCGACTTCTTGACCGATCGGCAAAGTGAACTGTTCCCGGATGTGTCCCACCATTGAACCGTACCACGCGGGAATCTTCAAAGGGCGAATGTGGTCGGACAAGACTTGAGGCAAGGTTAGGGACTCTTGCGGTTTTTCAGCTTCGCACTTTGTACACTGTCCGAAAATAAAACCTGATATTTTATCGAGAATGCCCGCTAATTTAAGCTGCGTCAACATTCTATCGATGCGGTAAACTTCTTCGCCAACTTCCTCAACAAACAAAATACTGTTTTCCCACTGCGGTAAATATGCAGAACCCACCATTGCTGCTATTACTGATAAATTGCCGCCGATTAGTGTGCCCCTAGCTGTGCCCCGCCCGATTGTTTGAACTTGCACGCTTTTGGAGTTTTGCATCGTCACAGAACCTCCGTCAAACAAAACTTTTTTGACGTAATTTACTGTAAAGGGACTCCAAGTTGACGCACCTAAAGGGCCGTGAAAAGTAACTCTATTAGTTTTAGCATAAATCGCCAATAACAGCGCAGTAATATCGCTGAATCCCATAATAATTTTGGGGTTGTTGCCGATAACATTGTAGTCCAGGAGCGGCAATATCCGAGCACAGCCCCAGCCGCCCATCCCGGTAAAAATAGCTCGCACTGAGTCATCGGCAAAGGCTGCGTTGACATCGGCCGCGCGATCGGCATCCTTGCCCGCTAAATAGCCGTAGCGGTCGTAAAAATGCTCTCCCAATTTAACTTTTAAACCCAGCTTTTCCATAACTTTAAAAAAATCCTCGATTTCTTTTTTGTAGTTGAAAGCGGCAGGATTGATTAAAGCTACAGTATCGCCAACTTGCAGGCGGCGCGGCTTCACGATCGCACTTTTGGGAGATAGGTTGGTTTGGGCGATCCGATTCGAGGGCTTCGCTAACGGCACAAGCTGAGTACCAATAGCAGTCAGCCCAAAAGTTGTCAGCAGAGCACGGCGGCGGAGAGTCATAGCTGTTAGGTAATTTTTGCTATAATTGTAAAGGAAAATTTCTGCAATATCAGTTTAAAATTGCCAGTTTCAAATGAAAACAGACACTAAAATCTCAGCTAAAAAATCTTGGGCTCAAGCTTTAGCCCGTCCGGCTGCGGAATTTCCGCTGACTCAGTTATCCGTTAAAAGCGGTAAAATTCCTGCAGGATTGCGCGGCAGTCTCTACCGCAACGGGCCCGCACGTTTGGAACGCGGCGGCATGAATGCGGGACACTGGTTTGATGGCGACGGTGCAATTTTGGCAGTACATTTTACCGATGCCGGTGCTGCGGCTGTCTATCGCTACGTGAAGACAGCGGGATATCAAGCTGAGGAAAAAGCTGATAAATTTCTCTACAGTAATTATGGCATGACAGCACCGGTGCCTCTGTGGTTGCGGTGGACTAAATCTGTTAAAAATGTTGCCAATACTTCAGTTTTAGCTTTGCCCGATCGCCTTTTAGCTTTGTGGGAAGCCGGCTTGCCTCACAGCCTCGATTTGCAAACCTTGGAAACTCGCGGAACGGACGATTTAGGCAGTTTAGAGAGTGGATCTGCTTATTCCGCTCACTGCAAGCGTGACCCGATTACTGGGAATATTTTTAACTTTGGGATTGCACAGGGTGCGACTACAAAGTTGAATCTGTATAAAAGCGATCCTACAGGCAAAATCGTGCAAAAAGCAAGTGTTGCTTTAGATGGAATTCCCATGATCCACGATTTTGTCTTGGCGGGAAAGTATCTCATATTTTTTGTGCCACCGATGCGACTAAAAGCTTTACCAGTGTTGGCTGGAATTAGCAGTTACAGCGAGTCTTTTGAATGGAAACCAGAGTTAGGAACGCAGATATTAGTTATTGACTCGGAAACTCTATCTTTAGTTAGTCGCGGCGAAACCGATTCTTGGTTTCAGTGGCATTTTGCTAACGGTTTTGTCAAGGAAGATGGTTCGGTAGCGGTTGATTTTGTGCGCTTCGCTGACTTTCAAACTAATCAGCGGCTGAAAGAAGTAGCGGCGGGCGAAACTCTCACCGATGCGGAGGGTTCCCTGTGGCGGGTGCATCTCAATCCTCAAACTGGCAAAGTGACAGCAGCCGAAGAATTGCTGGATCAAGCTTGCGAATTTCCGACGGTACCTGCTTCAGAAATAGGGCAAGACTCGCGATATATTTATCTGGCAATGTATCGGCCTGACGTTGATATTGTACCGGAACGTTATGGTGCGATCGCCCGTTTGGACACGCAAACCCGCAATCTCACAATTGCCGACTTGGGCGAAAATCGCTATCCCGCAGAGCCCATCTACGTTCCAGATATTTCGTCGGAGAAAGGTTGGATAGTAACAGTTATTTATGACGGCAATTCTGACAGCAGCGAAGTCTGGATATTTGACAGCGACGGACTTTCCCGCGAACCTGTTTGCACGCTAGAATTGCCCGGTGTCATACCTTTGGGCTTTCACGGCACTTGGAAATCGGCAGTATGAGAAAATTGTAAAGAAGTGTTGCGGAAGATTTATTAAAAATTGTTGCCGCTTCTCTGTCAAGTTGTTAAGGTGTGTGTAGATAGGAAATTCTCATATCTAGGAGGTGTGGAATTGATAATCTGCATTGCTCAATTATCCTGTGCCAATTCGCACGAATCCCCGGCGATTTTAAGTCGCGGTTGCACAGGATATCGTCTGCCTCTGCGGACTACAAAAAGAAGGGTAATTAAGCCCTGGCGAATAACGAATCCGGGCGAATATTCCCGGCCAATTTATTCGCAGCTACCCAGGCAAAATCCGCCTCCACGGAGTGAAGAAAGAGGGGTTCTCCAACCCCGGTAAATCACAAATTCGCGGATCACCAATCCCAGGCGAGTTTATTCGCGGCTACACAGGCAAACTCCGCCTCCGCGAACTGAAGAAACAGCGGTAATAAAGCTCGCTTGACCATGATTTCCGACTCGGTTTTCTCATCTCAGCTTGGTCTGCTGGAATGAGGTTAAAAGACCAGATATTGGACTGATTTCTGGCAAACCAAAAGTTTAGTTCAACTCACGCGCACGTTAGCGATTCAACAGTTTTTGGTTTTGAGTTAACCCCACAAGTAAATGAGGTCTATCGAAACAAGATAGCCTTTCCCAAAATTATGAATTATGAGTTGTTACCGCCAAAACATTCAACTCATAACTAATAATTCACAACTCACAACTCATAACTCCGTGCCGCGGTGAGCATCAACCAAAAGGTTTAATCTATGCAACTTCAAGGAAAAACAGCTCTTGTTACAGGGGCTTCGCGCGGAATTGGGCGATCGATCGCCCTGGAATTAGCGAGACAAGGAGTCAAACGTTTGTTGATTGTGGCGCGCAACCGCAGGCAATTAATTGAACTGGCAGAGGAAATCGATCTTTTTGGCACAGAAGTAGTGCCGTTAGCTTTGGATTTAACTCAGTCAGTTGCGGTGAATATTGCGATCGCCCAAGCTTGGCGAGATAGCGGCCCGATTCACCTGCTAGTCAACTGTGCAGGCGTCGCGCACCAAGCATCATTCTTGCGTTCGCCACTCCCATTAATCGAGGAAGAGATCGCCTTAAATCTGCTCGGAACCTACACAATTACCCGCTTGATAGCGAGGCGAATGGCGACTCAAAAAGAAGGAACAATCGTCAATGTTTCGAGCTTAATGGGAAAAATTGCCGCTCCCACCATGGCAACTTATTCTGCTACCAAATTTGCGATTTTGGGATTCACCCAAGCTTTACGCAGCGAGTTAACTCAGTACAATGTTCGAGTCACAGCTTTGCTGCCATCTCTAACAGATACCGACATGGTGCGAGACTTGGAGCAATTTCGCTGGGTAGTGCCCACAACTCCCGAAAAAGTTGCCCTAGCACTTGTCGCGGGATTGCAGAAAGATGCACCGGAAATCTTGGTAGGATGGCAAAGTCATCTAGCAGTTTGGTGTCACCGAATTGCGCCTTGGTTGCTGGATTTTGTGTTGCGGATGGCGACTCCCGAACTTCGGGATAAATCGCGGGGCCGCAAATTGCGGGAGGCTTTAGCTAGCGGGCGATAAACCCTTTTATGGGCGGGCTCTTCGGCCATTGGTGTCAACTTAAGCTGTCAGCCCGCCCACTCGTTAGTCCGCCAGTCCGCCAGGGGTTGAAACCCCTGTCTAATAGCTCAAGTCCTCTGAAGAGGACTGAGAAGATGAATTTTTGACATTGCTGATTTACGGTAGGAATCAACTTTTCGCTTGATGTTACAAAACTGACCATACTTGTTTTATAGCAATTGGGAAATCTGAATTCCTACCTGTATTCAGCAACGCCCAGCAACACCGAATTTTTAAACTCATTAGTCCTCTTCAGAGGACTTTAGCTATTAGACAGGGAATTCATTCCCTGTCGGACTATCGGATTGTCGGACTATCGGATTGTCGGACTATGGGACGGTCGGACTACCGATTTAACGTTAACTTGACACCAATGGGCATTGCCGTGTCCCTACAAGGGCTATGTACTTACTTACCAGCAAAAGTGCTGTATATTATTTCCACTCCCCTTGCAAGGTAAAAGCAGCCCAATAATAGGGAGATTTCCATTTTTCTTGCTGCATCATTTCCATCTGCGCCGCCCTCAAAGCTGCCGCCGGCGCTAACTTTTGTTGCACCATTTTCTGATAAAACTTTTGCATTAACACAGCAGTTCCTTCATCATCCACACTCCACAAACTCACCGCCACCCGCTGCGCGCCCGCATACATAAAACCCCTTGTTAATCCCACCATTCCTTCGCCTTTAACATTCTGTCCCATTCCCGATTGACAAGCACTTAAAACCACTAAATTTGCCGCCAGTTTCAAGTTGAAAATATCCGTGAGCCGCAAAAAGCCATTGACAAGATTACCTTGGTCATCTACCATCGACATCAGAATTCCTGACAGTTCGGGATTTTTGCTGTTGGCAAGGCCGTGGGTGGCGAAATGAACGATTTGATAATTAGCTAAACTGCCGTCGGTGGCAGTAGTGCGATTGGCATCAAAATCAATCTTTTGACTGCTAGAAGCTGAGGGAAATAAGCTGGATATTGTTTGGGCTTCTTGGCGGCTAAATGCGAGGCGTTCCGGTGGCCATTGCCGATTAGAAGCACGAAGCGATTGATTTAAACCGAGGTTGTTCGCTTCTAATTTTTCGGTTGTTTCTTGGGTGATTTTTCCTTTAATTCTTTCATCATCTGCACTGAAAACAGGATCTGCTAAAATTGCTAAATTTCGGCCCGGCGGTTTTCTATCTGCGTAATTTTGCCTGAGAATGGCGAGACTTGAGGCCGAAGGCAGGGTAATAATTTCATGTTCGATAATTAAGGGAACATTGGTATTTTGTCCCCGAGTTGGGGGAATAGTTAAAGCCGAAAAAGGGGTATAGTGCAGCACGCCGTCGGGAACAATTAATAAGCGTTTGTTTCCTAATTGGGCTGCTGCGGGCTGTAAAATTAATTGACCCAGATTGGCATTCGCTTCGGCAACTTGTTGGGGAATATCTCTTTGGATTGGGCTAGTTACTGCCTCTCGGAAATTGCGGGCTGCTGTTTCAATATCTGCGCGTTTTGGCAATTCATAGCTGGTTAGTCCGGTTGATGTGACAACCCACAAATAACTGCGGTATTTGCCGAGGGAATACTGCAATAAAATCGTGTTTTCATCGAGAATCTGTTTCTGAATTTCTGGCAACCTTAAAGGTTCGGGTTGGGTAAGGGCAGCGTAGCGGGGGCTGGCGGTACGAATCTTGGTTTGAATTTGCTGATATTGTTGCAAAAGTGCGAGGCGCTGTTTGTCGATCTCAGCGATTTTAGTTGCGTTGGGATTGGGGGTGCTGATTGTTTCGATGCGCTGCTTTTCAATGGCATCGAGTTGCTGTTGCAAGCTCTTTTCTTGTTGCAGTAAATCGGGGGAAATACCTTCGCGAATGTTGGCGTTACTTTCAAGGAGGAGTTCGAGGAGACTGCGGGCCCTCGAACGTTCGCTGGCTTCTAAGGCTTTTGTATCGTAACCGGATTTAGGATTAGTTTTATGCAGTTGCATTAACAAATCGATGTAGAATTCGTAGTAGTTTTGTACTGTGGCAAAGTATGAGGTGCGAAGTTCTGGGCTGGCAATTTTGGTGCGGAGGTTTTCGATGATTTTGAGAGAATCTTCAATATTTTTGAGGGCTTCGGGAAGATTGTTTTGGTCGCGTTTGACATAAGCTATGCTGTAAAGGGTGTTCGCTTCGCCGCCGCGATCGCCTACTGCCCGTCTCAGGGGAAGCGACTGGCTGTAATACTCTAGCGCTTTCTGTTTTTCTCCCAATTCTGAGTAGACACTGCCGATGCGGGTGAGGGTGGCAGCTTCCCCGCCACGATTGCCGAGGGCCCGACTCAGGGGAAGCGACTGGCTGTAATACTCTAGCGCTTTCTGTTTTTCTCCCAAATCATCGTAGACTAGGCCGATGTTGTGGAGGGTGGCAGCTTCCCCGCCACGATCGCTTACTGCCCGTCTCAGGGCAAGCGACTGGCTGTAATACTCTAGCGCTTTCTGTTTTTCTCCCAAATCTGAGTAGACTAGGCCGATGCGGGTGAGGGTGGTAGCTTCCCCGCCACGATTGCCTACTGCCCGACTCAGGGGAAGCGACTGGCTGTAATACTCTAGCGCTTTCTGTTTTTCTCCCAATTGGGAGTAGACACCGCCGATGTTGTTGAGGGTGTTCGCTTCCCCGCCACGATTGCCGAGGGCCCGACTCAGGGGAAGCGACTGGCTGTAATACTCTAGCGCTTTCTGTTTTTCTCCCAAATCATCGTAGACATTGCCGATGTTGTTGAGGGTGCCAGCTTCCCCGCCGCGATCGCCTACTGCCCGACTCAGGGGAAGCGACTGGCTGTAATACTCTAGCGCTTTCTGTTTTTCTCCCAAATCTGAGTAGACACTGCCGATGTTGGTGAGGGTGATAGCTTCCCCACGGCGATCGCCGGTTACCCGTCTCCCGGGAAGCGACTGGCTGTAATACTCTAGCGCTTTCTGTTTTTCTCCCAAATCTGAGTAGACTAAGCCGATGTTGGTGAGGGTGTTCGCTTCCCCACGGCGATCGCCGATTGCCCGAAATAGGGCAAGCGACTGGCTGTAATACTCTAGCGCTTTCTGTTTTTCTCCTAAATCTGAATAGACACTGCCGATGTTGTTGAGGGTCTTCGCTTCCCCACTGCGATCGGCGATTGCCCGATCCAGGGCAAGCGACTGGCTGTAATACTCTAGCGCTTTCTGTTTTTCTCCCAATTCTGAGTAGACATTGCCGATGTTGTTGAGGGTGAGAGCTTCCCCGCCACGATCGCCTACTGCTCGATACAGGGGAAGGGACTGGCTGTAATACTCTAGCGCTTTCTGTTTTTCTCCTAACTCGGAGTAGACAGTGCCGATGTTGCTGAGGGTGGTAGCTTCCCCACGGCGATCGCCTACTGCCCGTCTCAGGGGAAGCGACTGGCTGTAATACTCTAGCGCTTTCTGTTTTTCTCCCAAATCTGAGTAGACTAGGCCGATGTTGTTGAGGGCGCGAGCTTCACGAGTGTGATCGCCCGCTTCTCGATACAGCTTTAATGCTTGTTCAAATTTGACGATCGCACCTCTTAAAGCTTGGGCCGTTCCTTGCTGGTAGAGTTGTAGTCCTTCGTTTAATGCTTTTTCAGCAGCCTCGTTACTGTTAGTTTGTGCTATTTGTACGACTTTGCCAACGGGCACGGCTGCTGCAATTGGCTGACTTAGCTGAACCGAAAGTGCGATCGACATACCAGCCAAAAACCATTGAGTGCGATCGAACATAACCACCCTTTTTGTATTTTTGTCAATTTTACTCACTAGCTCGCTTAGTGTAAAGACAGGAAGAAGTGATATTATGTCCGCTATATCATTTCCACTCGCCCTGAAGGGTAAAAGCAGCCCAATAATAGGGAGACTTCCATTTTTCTTGCTGCATCATTTCCATCTGCGCCGCCCTCAAAGCTGCCGCCGGCGCTACCTTTTGTTGCACCATTTTTTGATAAAACTTTTGCATTAACACCGCAGTTCCTTCATCATCCACACTCCACAAACTCACTGCCACCCGCTGCGCCCCCGCATACATAAAACCCCTAGTTAATCCCACCATTCCTTCGCCTTTAACATTTTGTCCCATTCCCGTCTGACAAGCACTTAAAACCACTAAATTTGCCGCCAGTTTCAAGTTGAAAATATCCGTGAGTCGCAAGAAACCATTGACAAGATTGCCTTTGTCATCTACCATAGACATCACAATTCCTGACAGTTCGGGATTTTTGTTGTTGGCCATGCCGTGGGTGGCTAAGTGCACGATTTGATAATTAGCTAAACTGCCGTCGGTAGCAGTTGTGCGACTGGCATCAAAATCAAATATTTGACGGCTAGAAGCTGAGGGGAATAAGCTAGATATTGTTTGAGCTTCTTGGCGGCTAAATGCGAGGCGTTTTGGTGGCCATTCTATCTCGGAAGCACGAAGCGAGCGATTTAAACCGAGGTTATTTGCTTCTAATTTTTCTGTTGTTGCTGGGGTGATTTTTCCTTTGATTCTTTCATCGTCTGGACTGAAAACAGGATCTGCTAAAATTGCTAAAGTTTGGCCGGGCGGTTTTCTATCGGGGTAATTTTGCCTGAGAATGGCGAGACTTGAGGCGGAAGGCAGGGTAATAATTTGATGCTCGGCAATTAAAGGAACATTGGTATTTTGTCCCCTGGTTGGGTCAAGAGTTAAAGCCGAAAAAGGGGTATAGTGCAGCACGCCGTCTGGAACAATTAATAAGCGTTTATTGCCTAATAGGGCTGCTGCGGGCTGGAAAATTAATTGACTCAGATTGGCACTTGCTTCGGCAACTTGTTGGGGAATTTCTCTGTGGATTGGTCTAGTTATTGCGTCTCGAAACTTCCCGGCTGCTGTTTCAATATCTGCGCGTTTTGGCAATTCATAGCTGGTGAGTTGCTTTTGGCTAACCACCCACAAATAACTGCGGTTTGTGCCGAGGGAATACTGCAATAAAATAGTGTTTTCATCGAGAATCTGTTTCTGAATTTCTGTCAGTGTTAAAGGTTGGGGGTGGGTGAGGGCAGCGTAGCGGGGGCTGGCGGTACGAATCTTTGTTTGGAGTTGCTGATATTGTTCCAAAAGTGCGAGGCGGCCCGAGTCGATTTCAGCGATTTTAGTTGCGTTGGGGTTAGGAAGGCGGACTGCTTCGATGCGCTGCTTTTCAATGGCATTGAGTTGCTGTTGCAGGCTCTTT
This sequence comes from Microcoleus sp. Pol7_B2, assembly GCF_036701035.1. Lineage (NCBI taxonomy): Bacteria > Bacillati > Cyanobacteriota > Cyanophyceae > Oscillatoriales > Microcoleaceae > Microcoleus > Microcoleus sp. Pol7_B2. Next base: position 46,363 of record NZ_JAUBQB010000054.1, read on the forward strand.
TCTTGTTGCAATAAATCGGGGGAAATGCCTTCCCGGATGTTGGCATTACTTTCAAAGAGGAGTTCGAGGAGGCTGCGGGCCCTCGAACGTTCGCTGGCTTCTAAGGCTTTTGTATCATAACCGGATTTAGGATTAGTTTTATGCAGTTGCATTAACAAATCGATGTAGAATTCGTAGTAGTCCTGTACTGTCGCAAAGTATGAGCTGCGGAGTTCTGGACTAGCTATTTTGGTGCGGAGGTTTTCGATGATTTTGAGAGAGGATTCAATGTCGTTGAGGGCTTCGGTAAGATTGTTTTGCTCGCGCTTGACTGCAGCCATGCCGAAAAGGTTGACAGCTTCTATTTCGGGGTTGCTGACAGCCCTACTCAGAACCAGGGATTGGCTAAAATACTGTAGCGCTTTTTGTTTCTCTTCCGACTTTAAGTAAACTAAGCCAATGTTTTTGAGGATGGTAGCTTCCCTGCTGCGATCGCCCACTTCCCGACTCAGGCGAAGGGATTGGTTGTAATACTCTAAAGCATTTTGTTTGTCTCCCGAATCGTCGTAGATTCTGCCAATGTTGTTGAAGGTGAGAGATCCCGCGCTGCGATCGCCGATTTCCCGACTTAGATGGAGGGATTGATGGTAATATTCCAAAGCTTTCTCTTGCTCTCCCAATTCTGAGTAGACAGCCCCGATGCTGTTGAGGATATTAGCTTGCGCCGATCGATCGCCGGAGGCATGACTTAGGGGAAGGGATTGGTTGTAATATTCTAAAGCTTTCTGTTTCTCTCCCAAATTTGAGTAGACTGTGCCGATGTTGCTGAGGGTGACAGCTTCCCCGCTACGATCGCCGACTACGCGACTTAAGGGAAGGGATTGGTTGTAATAGTCTAAAGCTTTTTGTGACTCTCCCAAAGCTAAGCAGACAGCCCCGATGTTGTTGAGGGTGGTAGCTTCAAGCGAGCGAGCGCCAATTTCCCGACTCAAGGGAAGCGATCGGTTGTAATATTCTAAAGCTTTTTGTGGTTCTCCCAAATCCAAGTAAACTTTGCCGATGTTGTTGAGAGTAATAGCTTCCCCGTGGCGATCGCCCGAGGCGCGAGTGGGGGGAAGGGATTGGTTGTAATATTCTAAAGCTGTCTGTTTTTCTCCCAAATCCGAGTAGACTTTGCCGATGTTGCTGAGGGTGGTAGCTTCCCCGCTGCGATCGCCAACGGCTCTCCCCAGGGGCAGGGATTGGTTGAAATACTCTAGCGCTTTTTGTGGCTGTCCCAATTTTGAGTAAACTAAGCCGATGTTGCTGAGGGTAATAGCTGCTTGCGAGCGATCGCCGACTGCTTGACTCAGGGGAAGCGACTGGTTCAAATACTGTAGCGCTTTCTGTTGCTCTCCCAATTCTGAGTAAACTAAACCGATGCTGTTAAGGGTGACAGCTTCTTTCTCGCGATCGCCCGCCGATCGATACAGTTTTAATGCTTCTTCATATTTGGCTATCGAACCTCTTAAGGCTTCCGCTGTTCCTTGTTCGTAGAGTTTCTCTGCTTCTTCATATACTTTTTGGGCAGCCTCGCTACTGTTAGTTTGTGCTGTTTGTACGACCTTACCAACGGGCACGGCTGCTGCCACTGGCTGACTTAGCTGAACCGAAAGGGCGATCGACATACCAGCCAAAAACCATTGAGTGCGATCGAACATAGCCACCCCTTTTGTATTTTTATCAATTTTAATCACTAGCTCGCTTAGTGTAAAGGCAGGAAGAAGTGATATTATGTCCGCTCTATCATTTCCACTCGCCCTGAAGGGTAAAAGCCGCCCAATAATAAGGAGATTTCCATTTTTCTTGGTGCATCATTTCCATCTGCGCCGCCCTCAAAGCTGCCGCCGGCGCTAACTTTTGTTC
>NZ_JAUBQB010000055.1:0-47333 GCF_036701035.1 Microcoleus sp. Pol7_B2
TTATCTTGCACTTTATTCTCGATCACGCGCTCGAAACCTTTCGCGACGCAATATGCACTCGATTATTCAGCAAGCCCAACTTAAGCCGAAAGGCTGTTCCAAGACTTAAGTCCGAAGCTTATAGCTCAAGTCCTCGCTACTTACAGCAGATTCCACGTTTATGAAGTAGACCCCGCCTATCGTTCGATCCTCGTAGGGACACGGCCGGACACGTGTCCCTACTGCACTTCATAAACCTGGAATAGGCTGTATGAACAAACAAGTTGCATATTTACTTGACATTGGCAGCAGAGTTATTTTATTGTGAGCTAGTTAATGCAAAAGATTCGCAACAAACTGCTGGTTTGTTGACCGCGACCCTTACTAATTGCGTAGCAGCCCAAAAATATTACCGGTGTGTGGTGTATCGGGCTGCAGCGTAATTATTAATGATGTATTTCATCCAGGCGATCGGGGCAAACTGAGTTCACCAATTAGTTTATTTTCTCTAATCTACTACGTGACTTGTGGCGGACGCATTTGGCCTCCGCCAACGATTTTAGAATGGTTGACCCAAATTGGGTTTACCAACCTTCGTAGCTCGAAGCAACTATTAGGTCTTTTAGTGACAGCAGAAAAACCGTAATCCTGGAATAAATTTCATGATTTCTATTCAAATTGATTTAGTGGTGTGTGAGGTTTAATTATGAAACGTTTTCATATAGCCTCTAGCCTTATAGCTTAGTAGGTAAAGGTTCTAAAGCGATGGCAGTTCTGTCTCCCCGGCACATGGGTGAATTCTTCGAGCGCAGCACCTCAGCAGGGCTGCAACTGTTTCATGCTGACTCCTCAGACATTATCTGGAGAATGCGGGACAGTGATGGGGATGGGTATGTGCAGGAAATTGAGTTGGGGGATTGACTCTGGCTGGTGATCGTTGACCATGAATTTAAACGCAACCTCCCCCTCAACAGTCAGATATACTGTACGTCTCTGGAGTTTGAATTCAATCTGACTGGAATGGATGCTGGCAGCAATTGTATCAAGCTGCACTTGGGCAATAGCGGCACCGATCGGGTAGAAGCCGGACCCCGGTGTTGTTTGGTCGAGGTGTTCATTACGCCACCCCGCTTAGATCGCTACTTCCAATGTTTCCTGGGACAAATGCCTCCACCCTTGCAACAACTATCACAGAGATTCTTTGAGCAGATTTATCTTTACACCTTTGGTCACGTTCCTCCTACTCCACAACTAGCAATAAGTGAGGTGTTGAGCCATACAACGATGCCATCAATGTTGCCAGCCGCATACAAAGCGAGAACGCAGCTGCTTTCCCCAGAGGCGCTTCATGAGTTGGGGCAGGTACTCGTAAGTCTGACAACTCCTGCGATGCAGAGGGTGTTAGGCCAAATTTTGGAGTGTTCCTATCAGGGTACCCTGCGGCAAATTTATTTAGAAGGCAAAGCATTGGAACTGGTGGCGCTGCGCTTGGAGCAAGTTGCCCTGGTGAGTCAACTGTCGGCTCGGGCGAATGTATTGCGATCGCCTGAGATTGAGAAAATTTGTGAGGCAAAGGATATTTTACTGCGTCGTCTCGATCGACCTCCTTCGCTGATTGAACTGGCACACCAGGTTGGAATGAATGACTGCACACTGAAGCGGGGCTTTCGTCAGGTGTTCGGCATGACAGCTATGAGCTGTTTGCATCATTACCGGATGGAACTGGCACAGCAATTGCTCACAATCGGTGAGATGAACGTGAATCAGGTGGCAAAAGCGATCGGCTATGCCAGCCGCAGTTCATTTTACACAGCGTTTCGGAAACAGTTTGGCGTCAGTCCTCATCAATATTTGACCCAAAACCGAAAAAGTTCCGTTTGAAGAACAAACAATTCCGTTTCGAGAACATTTGCCCTTCCAAAGCTGATGTAGTTTCCAGTAATCTAATTGAAAATTATTAGCAGTTAGCTGATTCTAAGAGGATCGCTCCCAATATGAGGTCTGCAAAATCTCTGGCTGTTTTAGAGTGAGGATGCGGTGGGATGAGTGCAACAAATAAGTGGTATCGATTGATTGGTGGTTTGGGGTTGGCAGGGCTGCTATGCCTGATGGCGACGCAGCCAGGGCAGGCAGGGGAGGAGTTGGAAGTCAAGCACAATACAGAAAACCTAGATCAAAAACCTAATTCTGACTTGACTGTTGCTCCACAGTACGACCGCGATCGCCCCGATCGCCCTACTCCTAATATTGAACCGACAGCAGCACAGCCATTAGTGCCAACAGCCGAAATACCAAAAGTGGGCGAAATAGAACAACCCAGCACCAGCGCCCAAGGGCTATTGCGTCCGTCGGTACGGAGTTTTACAAGTTTGGACGAGACTGTGCAAATCTCTCAATCAGTCGTACAAGTAACAGGTGTGCGATTGAACACAATTGCAAGCGGTTTAGAGGTAATTCTAGAGACACCCGAAGGACAAGTGCTGCAAGCTACAACCAGAATCGAGGGGAAAAGCGCGATCGCGGACATCGAAAATGCCCAACTAGCACTACCGGAGGGTGGGGAATTTCGCGCCTCTAATCCCGATGAAGGAATTGAAGAGGTAACAGTAACTCAGTGGGATGGTAATCGCATCCGGGTGAGTCTAACAGGAATAAAAGCAGCACCGGAGGCTTCGGTAGTAAATAGCGATCGGGGTTTAGTTTTGGGCGTGACTCCCAGCGCAAAAGAAGACATTCAAATCATAGTAACAGTCAGACGAGCAACTCCCTATCGCATCCCCAATGCCTCCTCCGCCACCCGCACCGATACGCCAATTCGAGATATTCCTCAATCGATTCAAGTAGTACCTCAACAAGTGATCGAAGATCAACAAGTCACCCGCTTAGATGAAGCACTCCGCAACGTTAGCGGTGTCGCATTGGGATCAGATTTGACAGGGCGCGGCACCACATTCGGGCTTCGGGGTTTTGACAATGCCCCTGTCTTGCGAGATGGTTTCAGGCGATATGGTAATTATCAGTCTTTTCCAGAAGTCGCCAACCTCGATCGCGTTGAAGTTCTGAAAGGGCCAGCTTCAATTTTGTACGGCGAGATTCAACCAGGGGGTTTAATTAACTTAGTATCAAAACAACCGCTGTCAGAACCTTTATACGAAGCAGAACTGCAACTGGGAAACCGGAGTTTTGTCCGGCCCCGGTTTGACATCTCCGGCCCCTTAACCTCAGATCGCAGCCTGCTTTACCGCGTCAACGGATTGTACCAAACAAGTGATAGTTATCGGGGCTTTAACCAAGACAATCAGCGGTTCTTTATTGCACCGACGCTGACCTGGAAAATTAGCAATCGCGCCGACTTGACAGTTTCTCTGGAATACACCAACGATCGGCGTGCTGCTGATAATGGATTGCCTGCAATTGGCAATCGAGTGGTTGACGTTCCGCCCGATCGCGTTGGTGGCGAACCCGAGGATAGAACAGAAACCCAATACTTGAATGTTGGCTACAATTTCGAGTACCGTTTCAGTGAAAACTGGAAGCTACGCAATGGGTTTCGCTATTCATCCTACGACTACGATTTCAATGTAATCGCTCTGCAACTTGGCTTTGATGATGAAACTGGCAACGTTACTCGCTTCTTTGCTTCTCAAGACGGCCAAGATAAAAACTACGCCCTCCAAACAAGCATCGTAGGTGAGTTTGCTACAGGTTCAGTCAAACACACCCTGATCTTCGGTGCAGACATTAGCTACAACAATGAAAGAATTTTCACAGTAGGTGATTTTGAAACACCGAGTTCCCTGAATATTTTCAATCCTGTTTACGGACAAATTCCCACGCCAGATGAGGATACACTACCTGGTTTTGGAGGAAATGAACTAAAGACAAGCCGATATGGTTTCTACGTGCAAGATCAAATTTCAATCTTCGAGAATTTAAAGCTACTAGCAGGTCTTCGCTATGACACCGCCGATCAAAAAAACCGACTGATTCCGGGTGATCCCAACTCAGAGGGAAGCAAAACAACTCAAAATTACGATGCTTTTACCCCCCGTGTAGGGATTGTTTATCAACCCATTCCAGAACTTTCTGTTTATGCCAGTTATTCGCGCTCGTTTAATCCAGGTTCGGCAAGAACAGCCGGCGGCAATATCATCGAACCCGAAATCGGAAAAGGCTACGAAGCTGGTATCAAAGCGGAGTTGCTTGACAGAAGGCTTGCTGCTACTTTGGCATATTTTGACATTACAAAACAAAACGTTGCCGTCACCGATCCGAATAATTCTTTATTCTCAATAGCCAGTGGAGAACAGCGGAGTCGAGGGCTTGAACTAGATATTTCGGGACAAATTTTGCCTGGTTGGAATATTATTGGTGGTTACGCCTACACTAACGCGGAAGTTACAGCAGATCCCAACCGCGATTTGGTTGGCAACAGATTGTTTAATGCTCCCAAACATAGCGGTAGTCTGTGGACAACTTATCAAATTCAAAGAGGAGAGTTGCAGGGTTTAGGCTTTGGGGTTGGGTTTAATTATGTTGGAGAGAGAGAAGGGGATCTGGATAACAGCTTTGAAGCGGATAGTTATTTCTTAAGCAATGCCGCAATTTTTTATGAGCGGGATAATTTGCGATTTGGTATCAACATCAAAAATCTGTTCAATATCAACTACATCCAAGCTGTCACGGGTAGCAGAGCGTTTGGCAATAAGCCTGGTGAACCATTGACAGTAATTGGTTTATTTACCGTGAAGTTTTGATAGTTATTTTGCAACTTTGCAACGACTCGCTCGCATTCTAAATTTTTCTACCAGGAGACTCCACCATGAAACGATTTCAACTTAATCCAATTCTCATTCTAACTGGGGTAATGGCGATCGCTTGTCAACCCGTATCAGATTCAGCACAAGTCAATCAACCTGAGGCGAAACTAACCTCAGAAAACATTGCAAGTCGATCTGAAAAGACTGCGGAGCAAGCCCCCCCAAAAATTACGCCTCGATCGCCTGTAGCTACTCAAGTGATCTCGATGAACGCTTATAAAGTCCCTTACTTAGGATTTAATGGCGTATTTAATCTCAACACAGAACACCAGAACTCGGTCAAAGATCCGCGCAACCCCAAACGCATTGATATCAATAAAATGGAGAAATTCACTTTCTACAAAGATGCAGCCGGGAAAAAACCAATCGCACGGAATTGTCAGTATGTTTACATGGGTGCAACTGGAGATGGTAAGTATTACGCTGAATACAAAATGACTTGGGATTTATTTGAGTTGGTGAAAGATGAACAGCAAGATCCAGGTTGTAATCGCTTCCAGTATCTTAGCTTCATTCCGCCGCATGGTGAATTAAATGGTGAACCAATACATATGCACTTTCGGTATGCCAGTAAGCCATCTAGCTTTGCAACGCTTGTAAATATGACCAACGATAAAGAAGATGCCGCTAAATTCAGTCCTTGGTTTGCGACTTATTGCGGTGGTGGCAAAACAAAATGTGGCAAAGGAGAGTGAGGTTAAAAGCGATGAAAATTCGGAATTTCGTTCTCAACATTCACAGCATCATTGGCATATTTCTGGGATTAATTTTTGTCATGAGTGGTTTGACTGGTAGCGCGATCGTCTTTCGTGAAGAAGCCGATCGAGCATTGAATCAAACTTTGATGCAGGTCACTCCCCAACCCAAAAAAGCGTCGATCGACCGGATTTTTGATTCTGTCCAGCAAGCCTATCCAAATCTGCGAGATCCGTTGATTCGGTTTCCCAAAACACCCGAAGATACCTATAACTTTGGCGGGCATTTACCCGACGAAAATCACTTAGAAGTCTATGTGAATCCTTATACAGCAAAGGTATTGGGTTCGAGAGTGTGGGAGCGATCGTTTATCGGTTTTATGCACACTTTACACTACACCCTCTTTCTAAAAAAGCCCGGTCACATGACAATGGGTTTTGTGGCTGTATTGCTATTGCTGACCACTATCACAGGAACGTTACTTTGGTCGGGTTGGCGAAACTTAAAAATCGGATTCAAAATTCGCTGGAGAGCACCTGCACCGCTATTGAATTACGACTTGCATAACGTCGGCGGTATCCTCACAACAATTCTACTCAGCATCCTTGCTTTTACTGGCTCAGTAATTATTGCAGCGCAATTTTTATTAGGTGGAGCGGGTCAGCCCGAAGCCAAACCCCTTCCATCTCAAACTCAAACACCAATTGCACTGAGTCAATTAATTCAAAAAGCCGATGCTGCCCTTCCCGGTGGAAAGATTTCCTACGTCCAATTTCCTGAAGACCAAGCCAATAAGCTGGTTATTCAGAAACGTTTTCCCGAACAAAAAACGGGACATTTTGACTTTAGTGCAGTGGAGATCGATCGCTTTACGGGCAAGGTGTTGAAAGCAGAGAAAGTGCTGGAACCAAATCCCGTATTTAAGGTTCTGTTGGTGATTGTTAATTTGCACTACGGCACATTTGGCGGGATTTTCACTCGCATTCTCTATGTTTTCATTGGGTTAATGCCTGCTGTTTTATTAATCACCGGTTTAGTGATTTGGAAACGGAGACGGTGGCGGATGGAAAGAGGGGAATCAGCATCCCAATTGTGGGCTGAGGAAACTCAGTCAAATCGGCTTTCTTAGGATAATTTCAGTCAATAAAGTATTGAAAGCCCGCGCCACAGATGTACTCAGCTTGGCGGTGGGTAGTTTACGCAATTTGCACTTTCCTCAACTGAGAATTTACCAATAGCTTACTAGCATCATTGGCTGATAGTGCAGGGCTGAAATAATGACCCTGAATTTCTGGACAGTGGAGCGATCGCAAACACTCCAACTGCTCTTTAGTTTCTACTCCTTCGGCTACCACGCTCAAGTTCAAATCTCGCCCCAAGGTCGCTACAGCCTTAGCGATCGCCCGTTCGCACGGATCAGTCGTCAATCCGCTGACAAAGGATTTATCTATTTTTAAGATATTCAAGGGAAACTTTTTGAGATAATTTAGAGAACAATAACCCGTGCCGAAATCGTCCAGCGCAATTTGCACTCCCATATTCTGCAACTCCCTGAGAACTTTTGTGGTATAATCCACATCTTGCATGGCTGTAGTCTCGGTAATTTCTAACTCTAAATACTTGGGTGCTAAACCGCTTTTTTCCAAGCATTTTGCTACCATTTCTAATAAATTAAATTGCTGGAACTGCCGAGCCGAAACGTTGACTGCTACCCGCAAATCTGGCTGCAAAGCATCCTGCCAAACTTTATTTTGAGTGCAGGCTGTTTGCAGCACCCATTCCCCAATAGTTACAATGAGCCCGTTCTCTTCGGCGATCGGAATAAATGTAGCGGGAGTAACTAAACCTAATTGTGGATGTTGCCAGCGTAGCAGGGCTTCCATGCCCTGAATTTGCCAAGTAGTAATGTTGACTTTAGGCTGGTAGAAAACCTCAAATTCTCCCTGTTCTAAAGCCTCGTGCAGCCTGTGTTCTATAGTTAGTAAATGGCTGCCTTGGGGATTAAGTGTTGAAGTATATAACTGATAGTTATTTCTTCCCATTTCTTTAGCGTAGTACAAGGCAGCATCGGCATTTTTGACTAAAGTTTCGGCCTCTTCACCATCATCGGGATAAAGGGCAATGCCGATGCTGCTGCTAACATGAAACGGTTGTCCTTCTAGTTTAAATGCTGGCTTTAAATTGTTGAGTATTCTTTGAGCTGTTTTAACGGCATCTTCTAAGCAATTGATATCGGGAAGCAGTATGGTAAATTCGTCGCCTCCCCAGCGGGCAACAGTGTCTGTCGATCGCAAAGTGTCGCTGATACGTCCGGCAAAACCTTCTAACAGGCGATCGCCCGCAGCGTGACCTAATGTATCATTAATCTTTTTGAACCTGTCCAAGTCTAAAAACATCACAGCAAGCATTTTTTTTGTTTGTTTAGCTTGTTTTAAGGAAGCCAGCAGCCGCTCGTTAAAAAGTATCCGGTTCGGTAAACCTGTGAGTTGGTCATAAACAGCTTGATAGCGAATAATTTCTTCAGCTTGCTTGCGCTGAGTGATATCCATCATCGTGCCGATCGCCCTGACTGCTTGGCCACTTTCATTGCGGATGATATAGCCGCGATCGAGCACAAAAACATATCCCCCGTCAGCACGGTGAAAGCTGTATTCTTCCGACCAACATTGAGCATCTGAGTTCATTGTTTGGTTGAAGCTTAACATCACTCTTTCCCGTTCTTCGGGATGAATATTTAACCACCAGGATTCTAATTCTATCGTCTGAGTTTCGTTGAGTTTGTATCCAAAAACGTTTTCAAACTCTGCGCTCAACCAATACTCATTTTTTAACAAATCAAAATCCCATACAGCATCATTTGTCGCCCGCGTCAGCAGGTGAAAGCGTTCTTCGCTTTTGCGTAGTTTTTCTTCGGATTGCACGCGTTCCGTTACATCCCGAAAGCTGAATACTCGACCAGTAATTTGGCCTCCCGTGCGCTGGGGCAACGAGTAGCGCTCGAAGATTCTGCCATCTGTCAACTCTATGATATCGTAACTTTCTGCTGCTGGGCGATCGGACAATTCTTTAGCACGGTTGAGAAATATTTCGGGGTATTTTAACTGGTTGATTCCAAACCCCAAAATTTGGTTGTTATCTCTCGAATCAACCAGGAAATCCGGCAACTGCCACATTTCGGCAAATTTGCGGTTAAAGGTGATAACTTTTCCTCCGCTGTCAACCGCCAGAATGGCGTCAGCAGTAGATTCAATGGTTGCTTGAAGCAACGAAAGAGATGTTTCTAGTTGTGACTCTGCTAATTTGCGATCGCTGATGTCAAAGGCTGTGATTAATATTGAGGCTTTTTTTTCAAATTTTATAATATCTACAGTTGCTTCAATCCAGCGCATTTCTCCAGTTTTCGTGACTATTACTAATTCATATTTAGAGCCTGCTGTTGAGCGCGCATGGCTGGATTTACCCCATTTTTTAACTATTTCTATAAAATCTAGATGAATTAAGTCGTATAAATCCAAGGCTAGTAATTCTTCGCGAGTATATCCTGTCAGAGCTTCTGTCTGAGCATTGACATAGCGGAACTGTCTGCGGTGATAGATAAATGCAACAGCATTAACAGTTTCTATCAGTTGGCGAAACTTTTTTTCACTGCGCCGCAAATTTCTTTCAACCCGCTTTCTATCGGTAATATCTTGTGCTATATATAACTTGCCGCTGACCTTGCCTTGCCCGTCGCGAATAATTGAAATAGAAAGCAGTACAATTATTTTTTTTCGATGTTTAGAAAGGTAGACTTTTTCGACGTTGCGGACAGAACCTTCTGCTGTTAAACTTGCTAACTCTAATTCCGGGACTGGTGATTCAGTTTTCTTAAACAGTCTGGCTATTGGTGTGCCTAACAACTCTTTTTTAGAGTATCCCAAAAGTTGAGAGGTAGCTTGGTTTAACGACAGAATATGACCGCCCGGGGTGGTGGCAATTATCGAGACGTTCATTTCCTCGCAAATATCGAGAGCATATTCGGCAGTTTGCTGCAAGTCTTGGGTCATTTGGGCAATAGTATGCCAGATATCCTGTTCTTTTTTTGGTGGATACAACACTTTTTCTCCTTTTGGTACCTTGTCATTTTCTGTTTCAGACTTCGGCTTGATTAACCTCATCGTCTTGGATAAGCTATTTACTGTTTTACCCCTGAGCAGTAATGATATTACTACACAAATAAAAACCAGATAATAACCGATTATTTTCCATCTAAGAGTAGCTTTTTTTCTAGGAATTTCCTGAGATTCTATATAATTAGAAATGGGTAATTTTACTGGCTCAATTTGGGATAATTTATCCAAAAATAATGCGGTGCTTGCAGAAGTAAGGGGGCGAGCTGCCGATGGCAAATAGCTATGTTTCTGAGACCGAACCAAAATCCCTTCTACAGGGCGAGTGCCAGGTTCATCTATTACAGTTGTCCGTAATATTTTTGGATTTATGCCACATTCCAGACCAAAAATAGCAACCGCGAAATATCCCAACATCAATTGAGTTTTTTTTTCATTTGCTCTACTTCCTAATTTCAAATAAATCTTTTTAGCCGCCATAAATCTAAAAAAAATTAACCGAACTTTTTCTATCATGGGCAAACCCAGCCACTATTAATTTATGTGGATTTGTAAATAAATTTTTGCCAAGCTAATAATTTAGCTTTATAACTAATTACAATTTTAATCTTAATTTAAAATGTGTCATCAGCCATTGTGCCACAAATTATCCGCCATTCTGCCTAGACACCGCGTGGGAGCGCGCTAAAATTAGATAATTCCCGCAAAAAGGCGACCGGGATTCGTTAGAAAAATAAACAATTAGCTTAAAATCGATGCAGAGGTCCACTAATTGAACCCATGAGTCAGACCATCCCACAACTCGAAAAAGAAGTCCGCGCGCTGCAAGCAGAAGTTACCGGCCTGCAAGACTCGCTGGAAAAACTTGGCGTACAGCGCTCTGAGTGCCGAGTGGCAGTCAGTTTTCCCAAAAATAATACTCCTCAAGCCATTGCTGAGTTCCACCAGCAAACTGCTGCTTTTGGGGAGCAGTGGTTGCAGCAAATCCAGGAAATTGACCGAGAGACTAAAAATATTGAAAAGCAACTGCAGCCAAAACAGGCTTTACTCAATTACAAGCAAGGTGAACTAGAAAAATTGCTGGCCGGACAGCACTGGCAAGAAGTAGAAAACCACGTTCAAACCGGGGAAAAACGCTTGCAAGCACAAGCTCGGAGAATCAATCAAGCAGCAGCGCAGCTAGAGGCAGAGATTCAAGCTTTAAAAGCACTGTACGACCAACTCAATCCGAGTTATTCAGAGTGGTTTCAACAACCAACTCAAATAGTAGAATTTTCGGCAAAAACTATTCCTTATGCTTTTCCTAGCAGCAGCGGGTTGATCTTGGAGAATAAGGAGATTGAGTGGGAAAAAAAGTAGTTTTGGCTTGTGAATTTTAAAGGTAAATTAGTGATTTGAATGTCGCCGTCGAACGATCCCATAAGCAAGACAGATTCGACGGCAACATCCCAAGGCTTTTACCTGCTTTTTTAGAGGAAAAATACAAAACTGCCTCTGGCGCCGTTAATTTTAAGATTTTTGAGTTTCATTTTTTGAAAGAAGTTTATTTTTAACTCTGGTGTCAATCTAAAATCTAAAATATAACAGTTCTGGACGCATCAACCGGGTTTTACAAAAAGACTTTGTTGCAGCTTTCGCTTCCGCTAAAAAACCCGGTTAATGAGAGCGAGGAGTGCGTAAGCCCTGTCTAAAATCTCACATAGACTTACTGATGAAACAATTGATTTGGATAGCGTTATTTATTATGGTTGCGGTGGCGGCTGTGGGTTGGCGTTCTGACTCGTGGCAGCGGTTGTCGAGTGTACCCGCAGTTTCGCTCGATCCCAATATCCACATTTCCCAAAACCCCTCTCCCTCACCGCTTTCTATTGAAAAAAATGCCGTTTTTGAACCCCAAATTGACCAATCCCGGTTGTGGAAACACGTCGATAGTTTAGCAGGAGAACGGGATGGAGAACGATCTCGCTCTTTTACTAGAGACTACATTTCCAAACAACTGCAAACATTAGGATTTTCCCCCGAGTTGCAGCCGTTCGATCGAGGAGTCAACGTCTTCGCTGAGAGAAAAGGTACTGACTCGAACGCCGGTGCAATTTTAGTGGCAGCACACTATGATACCGTCCCAAACTCACCTGGAGCTGATGACAATGCGACGGGAGTTGCTGTAGTTTTAGAACTAGCAAGATTGCTGGGTTCTCGTGCCACACCTCGGACGCTGCAAGTAGCATTTTTCGACCTGGAAGAACTCGGACTTTTAGGCAGTTTAGCATTCACTGGTAGCGACGCGCGGTTAAAAAATTTGCAGGGAGCGATCGTCCTAGATATGGTAGGTTATGCCTGTCGCACGCCCGGATGCCAGCAATATCCTGAAGGATTGACAGCGCAACCTTTTCTAGAAGCATCGGGGGTAACTTCTCCCGACAAAGGCGAGTTTATCGCTGTGATTGGGGATGCGGAACATCCGCTGCTATTGAAAAGTTTTGCAGAGTCTGGAAAAGCCGATTTGCCGCCTGTGGTGGCGCTGCCGGTTCCCCTGAAAGGGTTGCTGACTCCCGATGTTTTGCGGAGCGACCACGCGCCTTTCTGGTATAAAGGAATTGGTGCTGTGTTGGTGACAGATACTGCAAATTTGCGATCGCCCCACTATCACCAATCTAGCGATACATTAGCAACTATCGATCGACCTTTTTTCGCCGGTTCTGCTCAAATTGTTGTTAATGCCGTGGCTAAATTATTGGAATTAGGTAATTAGTAATTGGTAATTGAGCATGGGGAATTGGGAATTGGGGATGGGGCATCGGGCATGGGCATTGGGCATGATGACTGTTATTGATACTGCCAACTGCCAACTGACTACTGCCAACTGCCAACTAATAACTAATAACTAATGACTAACAAAGAAAGCCTGCAACGGCATTTACTGCAACTAGACAATCGAGGCTACAAAGCCTACAAAGACATTAAAGGTAGTTACGACTTTTCTGAATTTACATTAATTATTGATTACGTGCAGGGAGATCCGTTTGCTTCTCCCAGTAAATTTAGAGTCATAGTTCCGCCAAACATTGCTCAAATTCCCCGCGAACTTTTCAACTCTCGCAGTCGAGAAATAGCCTTGCGAGATTACCTAATTCGCCAGTTTGACAAAGCCGCACACAGCATCAGCAGCAAACGCGGCACTGGGAAAAGCGGTATGATTGCAGTGACTGGCTTCGCGCAAGAAGTTTTAGAGCGAACTTCGGCATTTATCATTTCCTCAAATACATCAGATATCGAAGAGTTAGGAGGAGTTGAACTGCGATTTGCCGTCGGACTTCCAGCGGGCGGACGCAGTATCTTAGGGCGACAAGCTGCTGAAATGCTGTGCGAAGATATTCCGCAAATTGTCAGCAATTCTCTGAAGTATGCTAACTTAAATTATGCTGAATGTCGCCGTCACGTTGAAACTGTAGAAGATGCTAACTGGCTGCGGCAGCAGTTAGCTGAAAAAGGATTAGTTGCGTTTGTGGCTGAAGGTTCTATTTTGCCCCGCCGCACGGGTGTTGACGATCGCCCTTTGTTAAATAATGCTGTGGCTTTTCAGTCGCCACCGTCGTTAAAAGTTGAGTTTAATTGTCCGAATCGCGGTTTGATTTCCGGTATGGGTATTCCGGCTGGCATTACTTTGATTGTTGGCGGCGGCTATCACGGCAAATCAACTTTACTCAGGGCGATTGAGTTGGGAGTTTACAACCGAATTCCGGGAGATGGTCGGGAATTTGTGGTCACAAGTGCGGCGGCGGTTAAAATTAGGGCGGAAGATGGCAGAAGTGTTGCGGGAGTTGATATTTCGCCTTTTATTAACCAGTTGCCACAAGGTAGAGATACTGCACAATTTTATACTGAGAATGCGAGCGGTAGCACGTCGCAAGCTGCTAACATTATTGAGGCTTTGGAATTAGTCGCTTCTTCAGAAGAGGATTTAGTGCCTGTTTTATTGGTTGATGAGGATACGGCGGCCACTAATTTTATGATTCGCGATCGCCGAATGCAGGAACTCATCGCTAAGGATAAGGAACCGATTACGCCGTTTATTGATAAAGTTCAACATTTGTATGCGGATTATGGCGTATCGACTATTTTAGTCATGGGCGGAAGCGGGGATTATTTTGATGTAGCAGGTACGGTGATTGCACTGGATAATTTTCAAGCATATAATGTGACGAAAAAAGCTAAAGAGATTGCTAAAAATTACTCGATTAGCCGCGCTGCTGAAGGGGGAAAAAATTTTGGTAAGATTACTCAAAGAGTGCCGATTCCTGCTAGTTTAGATCCGAGTCGGGGACGGCGAGATGTGCGGGTGAAGGTGCGGGATGTTGATGAATTGGCTTTCGGAAGTGAGGAGATTGATCTGGGTGCTGTTGAGCAAATTGTGGACAGCGGACAGTTAAGGGCGATCGCAGCAGCAATGGTTTATGCTAAGCAGCAATACATAGACGGAAAACGCACTTTGTCGGAAATCATAGATTTGGTGATTGCAGATATTGACGCGCAGGGGATGGATATTTTATCGCCTTTTCCTGAAGGGGATTTTGCCATGTTTCGACGGTTTGAATTGGCGGCGGCAATTAATCGGCTTCGCAGTTTGTCGCTTGTGGCTAAGTAGACTTGCTTAATATAAGTGTATTGTTGTCCTACTTTTGATATGCTGGCGAAAGTGAGTGCAAAAACCGCGATTGAAGTATGAGAGGCAATAGAGGACAACTGACTGCTTTAAGCGATCGACCGTATATAGTATTAAGCAATCAAGGCGAGGTTTTACAGTTAGAGTTAAAACAGCAGCAGCACGTATTGGGGCGCGATCGCACTCGTGCTGATTTAGTCATTCCCGAACCCTGGCGCGCAGTTTCCGGCGTTCACGCTGTTTTGCGCCAAATTGGGGATAATTACTGGATTTACGACGGTGACGGCCAGCGGCCGAGCACTAATGGCTTATTTGTCGATCGCACTCGCATCACTCCCAATGACGGTTATTGTCTGAAAAACGGCACAGAAATTAAAATCGGTCTCGATCCTCAAAATCAAGTTTTGCTGAGTTATTTTAATCCGCTGGCGAATCAGGTTGCTGTCCCTAGCAAGCAGTCAATTCTTCTTAAGAATCGGTCGGTTTTGTTGGGCCGCGATCCAAACGCTTCGCTGCCATTAGATGCGCCGCTCGTTTCTAGACGCCACGCCACAATCGATCAAGACAGTCGCGGCAATTATATTTTGCGAGACCACAGCGTTAACGGGGTTTTTGTTAACGGTCAGCGAGTGACAAATTCTGTACAATTGTCCGAGGGAGATGCAATTCGGATCGGTCCGTTTACTCTAACTTACCGCAGCGGTGAGTTGCAGATGCAAGACTCCGGCCATCAAATTCGTTTGGATGCTGACAGTCTGGTGATTCCGAAGCGTTTGGATAACATCACTTTGGCGATCGAACCGGGGCAGTTTGTGGCTTTAGTCGGCGGTAGCGGCGCTGGCAAATCTACTTTAATGCGGACGCTTTTAGGCATTGAAAAAACTACTAACGGCGCTGTGTTTCTCAACGGCGACAACCTGCGCCAAAACTTCAATATTTACCGCAATCAAATCGGTTACGTGCCTCAAGATGATATTGTGCACGCAGATTTGACAGTAGAAGAAGTCTTGAGTTATGCAGCTAAATTGCGCTTACCTCCCGATACAGATGTCAAGCAGGTAGTCGCAAAAACTTTAGAAGATATTGAAATGACTCACCGCCGCAAGGCTTTGGTAAAACAGCTTAGTGGCGGACAGCGGAAGCGGGTCAGCATCGGAGTTGAACTGTTAGCAGATCCGAAACTTTTCTTTTTAGACGAACCGACTTCAGGACTCGATCCGGGTTTGGATAAGAAGATGATGCAACTGCTGCGAAAGTTGGCAAATCAAGGCCGGACGGTGATTCTGGTGACTCACGCGACGGCAAATATCACGATGTGCGATCGTATTGTTTTTATGGGTCGCGGCGGACGCCTTTGTTACTTCGGCCCGCCTAGGGAAGCGCTGGATTTTTTTGATGTCAAAACAGGCGATTTTGCAGACATTTACAACGAATTAGAAACAGGAGAAACCAACGTTCAAAGCTGGGCAGAAAAGTTTAATAAATCTCACTACTATCAGCGCTATATAGTCAACCACTTCAGCACAGGAAACGCTAATGCCAAAATACCTTCTGCACCTTCTGTACCAAAATCTCAATCTTTTGTAAAACAACTCGTTTTGCTGGCGCAGCGCTATTTTCAACTCGTTTCCCGCGACTTAGTTAACTTGAGTTTAGCTCTTTTAACTGCTCCGATAGGCATTAGTTTGCTGCGGCTAGCCGTCAGAGATAAAGACCCGTTAATTGGCGCACCGGAGGCAACTTTAGCACCTTTAGCGCTCAGAGTTTTATTTGTATTTACCTGCGCGGCTATTTGGGTAGGACTGGCAACTTCTCTGCAAGAAATTGTCAAAGAATCTGCTATTTATTTGCGAGAACGTTTGGTTAACTTAGGATTGTTTGCTTATTTAGGTTCAAAAATTTTTATACTTTCTGGTTTGGCAGTATTGCAAACACTGTTAATGGTAGGAGTTATTCTGAGTGCTTTTAAATCCCCCGAACCGAGTTTAATTTCCTGGGCGATGGGGGCAAGTATTACCACATTCCTAACTTTGATGAGCTGCATAAGTCTCGGATTAGTCGTTTCCGCGATTGTTAAAAATAGCTCTCAAGCTAATAGCGCTTTGCCTCTTTTATTGCTGCCTCAGATTATTTTTTCTGGAGTTTTGTTTAAGATGGAAGGTGCCGCGAGCACATTTTCTTGGCTGATGTTAAGCCGCTGGTCTGTGGGTGCTTACGGCTCTTTAGTTAATGTGAATGGGATGGTTCCCGCGCCTACTACATTACCGGACGGGAGTACGCTTCCTCAGCCGTTTGAGCCTACTCCTGTTTACGATCCAACCTGGGAGAATTTGAGTTTAAATTGGGGTATTTTGTGCGTGCATATTTTCGTTTATTTAATGTTGACTCTGTGGTTGCAGAAGCGGAAGGATATTTTATAATTAAAATTACGCACTTTTAACTCACAGTTCATTATCAAATCAGATGGGGGGAGGAATCAATGTTAGTTAAAACCAACGCATTAGTAGAAATTGCTGCATCGCCTGAAGTAGTCTTTGATTTTGTTACGTCGCTGTCAAATCTGCCTAAAGTCTTTCGCGGATATGGCCCAATTCCAGCCATTATTAAAGCTGAGATGGCAGATGGTGGAGAAATGCGTGAAGGCGGCGTGCGGCGGATAGAAAATTCCGACACTTCGGTGATTGATGAAGAAATCATTACTTTCAAAAAGCCAGAAAGACAAACCTACCGACTGGTTAGAGGGTTTAAGTTTCCGATTTCTCTACTCATTAAGTCTGGTGGCGGAGATTGGAATTTCACTGCTACAGCAAAGGGAACTCAGATTGATTGGGAGTTTTATTTCATGCTGAATTCTTCGATATTCTATCCCATTGGGTTGTTGCTAGTTCAGGTTTTTATGCAAAAAGCTATGCAGCAGTGTTTATATAATATTAAAGAATATTTGGCTAACCCAAGCGAATTGATGGTATGAATTATTGGCTAATGAAGTCGGAACCAGATGTTTATAGTATTGCGAATTTGAAGCACGACCGCACTTCCCTTTGGGATGGTGTTCGCAACTATCAAGCTCGCAATTTTATGCGAAAAATGAGTCTGGGAGATTTAGTATTTTTTTACCATTCTAATACTAGAATACCCGGAATTGTCGGCTTAGTGCGCGTCGTTGAAATAGGAATTGCTGACCCAACTCAGTTTGATATGAATAGCGAATATTATGATGCTAAATCGCAGTTTGATGCGCCTCGCTGGCAAACTGTGAAAGTTGAGTTTGTGGAGGAATTTGCTAAGTTAATATCTTTGGATGAACTGAAACAAAAGTTTAGTGCTGATGAGATTTTGGTGGTGAGGAAAGGCAATCGGTTATCGGTGATGCCGGTATCTGAAGTTGCTGCCGAGAAGATTTTGAAGATGAGATGAGTTTATTACCCACTTTATACGGGGCGAATGTAATACTAATTTCTCAAAATAGAGTTACAGTTAGTATGTGTTATTGTTGTAATTTATTACCCAAAAATCAGGAAGAATAATGTCAGTCTTGTGTCAAGATTGAAATTCGGGAAACAGCAGAAGAGGTGAGAGATCTTCTGAGGAAAGAGAAAGATGTGACTCTCCACGAAAAACTCCAAGTTCTGTATTGGCTCAAAACCCAAACGGTAGAAACTGTATTGTCGGCTGCTGTGCGGTGGTAGTCCTGCATAGTCATGATAATTAAGGGTTTTATTTAATAAATAAATTGGCGTTATAGCTAGGAATAAAATACCAAATAGCTGTTTATATGATTGGAGAGTTTTTTATAAAATGAAAGGGTTTTTATTGCCAATCGAGATATTCTTTGTCTCATGGTATTATTAAATTTTTCTATATAGTTTGTCTGACCAGTATGCTTTCCTACTGCTCTCTGTCTTTTTTTTAGGAAAAACTATTCCCTCAGAAAGGACAAAAGTGTGTATAACTGACAGCACATTGACGATATACTGCAGGCATTAAATTCCCAAGTCATCGAGCACCATCTTTATCTCTTTTGCCAATATATACTCCTACAATTTCTTTAGTCAAGACATCAATTGCTAGCCAAATCCACTGCTTATTACCCTTATTTTCTACAAATGAGCACATTTCATCGCATTGAATTGTTAGCTTCCCCCTTTTTTTGATTTCACTTCCACTTGTCTTTTGACGGCTCCTAATTTTTCATTAACATAGTATTGTAGCCACCTTTGTGAAACCCCGGTTCCCCTAACAATCCCAGCCAGAGA
Source organism: Microcoleus sp. Pol7_B2 (assembly GCF_036701035.1). Classification (NCBI taxonomy): domain Bacteria; kingdom Bacillati; phylum Cyanobacteriota; class Cyanophyceae; order Oscillatoriales; family Microcoleaceae; genus Microcoleus; species Microcoleus sp. Pol7_B2. The sequence continues at coordinate 18,524 of NZ_JAUBQB010000055.1, forward strand.
TATCTTTTCTAATAAAGTCTATCTCTCAATTCTCTTGTTTCTTCCGAAATCTGCTGATGTCTGGGAGCCATGACAAATTGTCTGTCACAATCTCGACATTTAAAGTTTTGTTTACCAGTGTGAGTCTGACCATTTTTCACAATATATTGAGAATTGCACCTGGGACATTTTATAAGCTAAAAGTTAAGGCAGATTGAAGAAGTAAATTATAACAGGTACTCCTGACTATGCAGGACTACCCAACTACCACGATGGTTGACGTAATACTTGCTACGGCGCTTGATTTGGTCAATACCCAGCACTTCAAAAACTGGTTTACAAGTTGCTGCTACTGTACTTCATACACCTGAAATACGCTGTACCTTTTGGTCAGAGCTTGTCAGCCTGATTTGGCTCTTTTTCGTATAACGCAGTTTAAAATGATAGTTCACTGGCGTTCACTGTTGGAGGATTCTCCTTGCACGCTTACCACTTTAGGCTAGCAGTTTCGGTTACTTTCGTGGTCTGCATTCCATCTCGTTCATTGCTTACTTGAGGCGTGACCGGACTTCAAATGAAGTCTTTTACGTAGGAGTAGCGGGTGTGAATCCGCTAGGAAAGTGGTCTTTCCATACTAAACAACCTTATCAGGTCGCGCTCGACTAAACGAATCGCACCTAAACTCCAAGTATGAGTAAAAGCGTTTATCTCAAAAAAAAATAGGCTAGCTATATTTCACAGCGCCTATCTCAATCTAAATTTTAATGGCTCCCCGCAACGCCGTCTTACCTCAGCTTTTGACCTGGTATTTTACCAGGTGGGTACCGTTGGCTCGGACTTAAAGTTTCTGGGTACAAGCCCAGTTTACTGCTGTCCAAACATCTTGATTCCCGAGAGTTAAGAGTTATAGATCAAAAAAACATTATTGGCAGTCACCAACGTCGCAGTAGAACCTTTATTTAATATATACCAACTAACCAGATTTTGGCAAGCTTCGAGCAATTTAACTTGCATACCAGATAGATTCAACGGTTTGAGCGAGATCCTCTGCTGACGATCGCCCCTGAGCCACCAAGTCCGCGTCAAGCACAACTGTAACGTGACCGAGTTTGCGGCCGGGACGCGATTCTTTCTTACCATACCAATGTACAAAAGCACCGCTAATTTGTGCCAGTTCTTTTCTTTTTGCTAAATAATCGGACTCGGCCGACTCGTAGCCTAGCAAATTTACCATGACAGCGCCTGCACATTTCAGAGCCGAATTACCTAAAGGCAGTTGACAAACGGCGCGCAAATGCTGTTCAAATTGTGAAGTTTCGCAGGCATCGATGGTAAAATGTCCCGAGTTGTGGGTGCGGGGTGCAATTTCATTGACTAACAGCTTATTATCAGCGGTTAAAAATAATTCAATGCCGAATACGCCGACAGCTTCTAAGCTGTTGAGGAGAGTGCGGGCGATCGCACAAGCTTCAGTTTTCACATCTAAACTAATATCAGCGGGCGCAATCACCAGATGACAAACCTGATTTTGCTGCTGAGTTTCCACTATCGGATAAATCGCAATTTCGCCATTTGCTGATCGAGCTGCAATTACAGCCAACTCGCGATCGAATGGCACAAACTCTTCCACCAGCAAAGACTGACCTTGGAGTTTAGCACGAATTGACTCCAAACTCCCTCGATTATTCACAATAAAAGTACCTTGGCCGTCATAACCGTGGCGGCGAACTTTGACGACAAAGGGAAAGTCGATCGATCCAGCATCCGAGTCTCCTTCCATCTGCACGCTGTCGGAAACAGAAATTGCCGGAAAGTCGATCGCCACCGCCTTAAACAATTCTGGGGGCAAATCGGCGCTGCAATCCCATTCCCAAAACCTCGGAGTTGGCAAACCCAAACCTTGTAAATAACAGCGCTGAACGTACTTATCCAACAAAGGAGAAAGCGACGACAAACTCGGCTGAAATAACACACCTTGCTGTTCTAGCGGCCGCAAACCATCCAAATCCACAAACTCATTTTCAAAAGTAATAACATCGCAGCCAGCCGCCAATTGAGCCGTAGCCAAAACATCATCCACAGCCGCCAAAACAGCACCAGCAGCAACAGAAACTGCCGGGTCACTAGCATGGGGAGTTTGCACTACCAATTCAATACCCAGCGCACTAGCAGCATCCCCCATCATCGAAGCTAGCTGGCCGCCGCCGACAACGCCCACCCGCTTAAATTTGGCAGACGAACTCGCAGCGGTTTGATTTGATTTCATGTGAGTAAAATTCCCCAGAGTCAACCTGCCTATCTTATCGCTATTTGTCCCCGAATCAATTATAGTAATTGCAGAGTTAAAAGCCAGAAAAGAGTTTTAATTGCGTGATTAAATCGAGGCAGAACCCATAAAAATTGGGCAGCTAAAGTCTTTAATTATTGCACGCTCGCAGCCATTGAGAAACAGCCGTCGAACCCCACTCCTCCAGAAAAGTGCCACATCTAGCAATTCCCTAGCGCCAAGCATGGCATAATTGACAGCACTGCAAAAAGCAGATAGACAGATGCCAACACTGAAAATCAGACATTCAGGGAACAAAATTTATAGGTGAGGATACTGTGAAAGTTTTAGTTGTGGGAAACGGAGGTCGCGAACACGCGATCGCAAAAAAACTGCTAGAATCTACGCGGATTAAACAAGTATTCTGCGTACCGGGCAACGGCGGCACAGCTACCACCCAAGGCTGTCAAAATCTGTCGCTCAACATCGACGACTTCCAAGGCATCGAACGCTTTGTGATGGTCAACAACATCGGATTAGTCATCGTCGGCCCCGAATTGCCCCTATCGCTAGGCATCGCCGACTATTTCCAACAGCGAAAAATGATGATTTTCGGTCCCACCAAAGCCGGCGCCCAAATTGAATCCAGCAAATCCTGGGCTAAAGAATTGATGCTCGAAGCAGGCATCCCCACACCCAAAGCTGCCGTATTTACAGACGCAGAAGCAGCAAAAGCATACGTTCTAGAACAAGGAACCCCAATAGTCATCAAAGCAGACGGACTCGCATCAGGCAAAGGAGTCACCGTTGCCACCACCGTCAAAATGGCTCACAGCGCCATCAACACCATTTTCCGAGGCGAATTCGGCACCGACAACATCCGAGTCGTCGTCGAAGAATTCTTAACAGGTCAAGAAGTCTCGATTCTCGCCCTTACCGACGGCATAACAGTGGAACCGTTGCTGCCGGCCCAGGACCACAAAGCTATCGGCGAAGGCGACAAGGGAGCCAACACCGGCGGTATGGGAGCCTACGCCCCAGCGCCCATCGTCACCCCGGAACTCATGGAAAGGATTCAGGAAGAAATTCTCGAACCCACCCTCGCAGCACTGCAAAAACGCAAAATCGACTACCGGGGTGTACTCTACGCAGGTTTAATGATTACCCCCGACGGAGAACCCAAAGTCTTAGAATTCAACTGCCGTTTCGGAGATCCCGAAACTCAAGCGGTTTTGTCGTTGCTGGAAACTCCTTTAGAAGATTTGGTGCTGGCCTGCTGTCAGCAGCGTCTCGGTGAATATTCTATTCGCTGGAAGTCGGGGGCCTCTGTTTGCGTAGTTTTGGCTTCTGGGGGCTATCCTGGAAGTTATCAAAAAGGCAAAGTTATTACAGGTATCGAGGAAGCTGAAGCCAAAGGGGCAGAAGTGTTTCACGCCGGCACTCAGTTGAAGCAGCAGCAGTTGGTGAGCGACGGCGGCCGGGTTTTGGGTGTCACCGCGACGGGAGAAACTTTGGAACAAGCTATCTCAAAAGCTTATGCAGCAGTTGATTGTATCCAATTTGAAGGGGTCTACTGCCGCCGGGACATCGGTCGCCGAGCGCTGGGCGATAAAAATTAGGAATTGTGACATCAGCCGCCATCCGAAAGCCAAGCAATCTCAATGTAGAAATGTAACAATGAAGTTTGGTATCTCTGCGGTGGCGGTAGCGGACAAGTCGCAGCAGAAAATTCGATCGGGAGCCAACTGAATTGATCTTGCTTTTAATATTGAACTGGTGAAATGCTGGCCATACTAAACAAAATCGGAGAAATTATTGCCCGCTGGTGGTCGGATTTTACCCTCCAGACCCGCCTGATGGCCGCTGCTACCCTCGTAGTGTCGTTAATTATGAGTGGCCTGACCTTCTGGGCCGTGAATACTATCCAGCAAGACGCCCGACTTAACGATACTCGTTACGGCCGAGACCTGGGCCTGCTGTTGGCAGCAAATGTGGCGCCGCTGATTGCCAAAAACGATCGCTCCGAAGTGGCCCGCTTTTCCCGCCAATTTTACAGCAGCACGTCCAGCGTCCGCTATATGCTTTACGCAGACGAAGCGGGAGATATTTTCCTGGGGATACCCTTTTCGGAATCCGAGGTGGAGACTTCCCTGACACTGCGCCGCCAGATCAAACTTCCCGATAATTTTCTCGCCGATATTGAGGCGAGAAATTTAACTTCTTTGCCTTTGGTGCGGCAGCATTTGACGCCAGATGGAGAAGTTACCGATGTATTTGTGCCGTTAATTCATGAAGACAAATATTTGGGAGTTTTGGCGATCGGCATTAACCCAAATCCGGCAGCAGTTATCTCTTCAAATCTTACTAGGGATGTCACTTTAGCAGTATTTGTCACAATTTGGGTGATGGTAATTTTGGGAGCTGTATTTAATGCCCTGACAATTACTCAGCCGATCAAACAATTAGTCTTCGGGGTCAAAAACATTGCCAGCGGGAATTTTAAGCAGCGAGTTGACCTGCCTTTAGGGGGAGAATTGGGCGAGTTGATCGGCAGTTTTAATGAAATGGCCCAGAAACTCGAAAGTTATGAAGAACAAAATATTGAAGAGCTGACAGCGGAAAAAGCTAAGTTAGAAACTTTGGTTTCAACGATTGCTGATGGCGCGCTTTTATTAGACGCAAATTTGCAAGTGATTTTAGTTAATCCGACGGGGATGCGGATTTTTGGATGGGAAGGTAAAAAGGCGATCGGAGTAAATGTTCTGAACATTTTGCCTTCGGAAGTGCAGCAGGAGTTGGGGAGACCGTTGCAGGAAATAGCTGCGGGCGATCGCGAAGGCGGCGAATTTCGCATCTCGATGAGCGAACCTGTTAACCGTACAATTCGGATTGTTTTAACTACAGTCATTCTCCACAAAGCGCCGGGTGCAGAACCGCTGTGCAAAAGCTGCATCCGCCATGAGGAAGATACCTGTACCGAACCACAACGCCCGCTAGCTGTAGAGTGTACTTTCTACGAGCAAACCTCCAAGCATCAAGGTTCCGGAAATTACCGAGAAAGTCTCAAAGGCATTGCAATGACAGTGCAGGACATTACTCGCGAAGTAGAACTCAATGAGGCTAAGAGCAATTTTATCAGCAATGTTTCTCACGAATTGAGAACACCTTTATTTAATATCAAATCTTTTATCGAGACTCTCCACGAGTACGGAGAAGACCTTCTAGAAAGTGAGCGCAGGGAATTCCTAGAAATTGCCAATCGAGAAACGGATCGACTAACTCGTTTAGTTAACGACGTATTAGACTTGTCGCGACTGGAATCCTGCCGAGTTTATCACTTGGAAGCTGTTGACCTCCCGCAAGCTGTGGAACAAACCCTGCGGACTTATCAGTTAAATGCTAAGGATAAAGGCATTGAATTAGAGCAAGAAGTTGACCCGTATTTGCCGCCTGCTTTAGGTCATTACGATTTGTTACTGCAAGTATTTGCAAATTTAGTAGGAAATGCCTTAAAATTTACTCAGTCCGGCGGCAAGGTAGCCATTCGAGCGTATTTGCTAGAGCCGGAGGCGCCCACCCACAAAGACGGTCAATCCGTCAACCAAAACTTGTCACCGGATGCCAAACATTTTCCGGTAGTGCGGATCGAAATTTCTGATACTGGAATTGGCATAGATCCCGAAGACCAACAAGCTATCTTCGAGCGCTTTTTCCGGGTAGAAAACCGAGTACACACTTTAGAAGGAACTGGATTAGGTCTTTCTATTGTCAGAAACATTATTGACAAGCACCACACTAAAATTAATTTAGTTAGCGAAGTTAATGTCGGTACGACTTTCTGGTTCGACTTGGCAGTTTATCAGCCGAAACAAACAGTAGAGATGGAAAATTCTTGGCCAGTGGCAGCAACGGTGGAGAGTGAAACAATTCCGAGTCATATTAACTGATCTCACTTAATTAAACGTAAAATGCGATCGGTGTTAAAGCCCCGACTTCTTAAAGAAGTCGGGGCTAGGCCTATTCTGTTTAAAGATTCTCCTAATACGCCTGACCAAATACTGACCTCATCAGTGTGGATTCTCCTTAGCTGTCCTATCTAAGCTCAATTTTACCGATAAAACTACATACCAAGACCAATAAGTACCAACCCCCAATAGTCCCGACTCTGTCAAATTGGTCATTAGAATAAATGTTAATAAATACAAAGGCAAACCCGACTCTGGAAAATTTCCTTTAACTAGGTACTTTATACCTCTAAATATATTATTAAAAAATGACCCAATAAACAACAATAGTCCGGCCCAACCCAGTTCGCAAAGTATATCAATAAAACCATTGTGAGAGTGGGGTGGCACAAAACCAGTTTTAGCTACTACAATTCCGTAAGCGGGATTTTCCGACCTACGCCACCACTGCCAAAATCCTTTTATTCCATAACCAAATATGGGATTATTTTGATTAATTCGCTCAATAATTAAAGGCCAAAACTCGGTTCTACCGGTTAAAGTCATATCTTTTTTCAAACCATCCACAATAATAGCCTCTAAGTTATTTAATACCAAAATACTTATACCTACACTACCGACCAAAAATAAGATAAAGCAGAGAAAAGCCCATTTTACAGGTAATTTTTTTAAGAGGGCTAAATAACTCCACAAACTGATTAATACCACTGTCAAAATCCTACTAGCACCACTACAACCTTTTTGCAATCCTACTAAAGCTATTAAAATTATAAATAATGATAAATATCGATACTTGCGATCCTTAAAAGCATATAAAATCCATAAAGAAGCTGTATTAGCCATTTGAAAAGAAAAAGGGTTTTTATGACCTAAAACTCCTGTCCAACAACCGTCCGGCGCTGCATTGGTTTTCACAAGTAACCACAAAGCTAATAAACCAGTTAGCCATCTCAATAATCCATAAATTTCTAACCAACTATACACTTTACCTACATAAATAGAAACCAGTGTTATTCCCCAAATAGCACCAATAGCCCTAAATGTAATTTCAGGGGTTTGTGACCACAAGCCAGATAAAGTCATAATTAACAAAAACAAACCTAAAAAAATGTCTCCTGCTATCCACTTAATGCACATAGAAACAGTTTTTTGGGTAGTTTTAGTTAAACGGGGAAATAGCATTAATATCATACCCCCATAAATGGCAATTTGAGCAATCATCGTTGGGGGTGTAGTTTCTACGTTGTAGAAAACGTTAGGATGGAGTTTGGTAAAGGGCATGGCTATGATACCAGATCCACCAGTTATGGTAAAAAAAAGTATCCCCACAAAAATCTTTTCTAATGTGGCACCCAATTTGGGATGGCGTGCAGCTAAAATATAAATAGTCACAAAGACGATAAGCGTTAAACACAATAGCATCAACGCAAACATCGGCACCCTTAAAATATCTTTCATGGCTTTACCTCTATCATAAATTTGTTACTACCTATGAAATGGCTTACTCTACGTGCTTTACAACTGCCACTGCTGGCGCTGGTAGTCACTCTCTCCTACCCTCAAACCAACCTCGCTCAGTCGCCAGCAGTGGCAATAAGTATTAATACTGACTACTATCTAGGTGGTGGAGACAATATTAGAATTGATATCTATGATCTGCCCCAGCTTAGTGGGGAGTATCAAATTCCCGCTGGGGGAGCTATTCAAATCCCCATTATTGGTAGTATTTCCCTTCAAGGATTAACTTTAGAACAGGCAGCCCAAGTTATCACTAGAGCTTATGGTCAGGTTGTGAAAAAACCTTTAGTTACAATCAGCTTACAAGCTGCCCGCCCGCTTAATATTTGGTTATCGGGTGAAATAAGTCGTCCTGGCTCCTACTTATTGCCCCTAGCTAATGGAGGTGGAACTAGACCATCTATTCAGTTTCCCACGCTTCCTCAAGCTTTAGAAAAAGCTGGGGGTATTCGAGCTAGCGCTGATATTCGACGAGTAATTGTGCGGCGTCGGCTCACGGCTAACAAAGAAATAACTATAACTTATAATCTGTGGGATTATTTACAAACTGGTCAGACCAGCCAAGATATCACGTTGCGAGATGGAGATCAAATCTTGGTTCCTCCTCAAGAAACAATTAATTTAGCAGAAACAAATCAACTTAGTGAATCTAATTTTTCTATCCCCGCAGAGCAACCCCGTACTGTCTCAGTATTCGGAGAGGTGAAGCGTCCCGGTAGATATGTAGCGATTGGTGGTGATACCCAAAATGGTCAAAGAAGCAACGGACAGCCGACAATTATTCGTGCTCTACAACTAGCTGGTGGAATCACATCAATCGCTGATATTCGCCAAATCCAACTCCAACGTTATACTAGAAGTGGGAAACAACAAGTTAGAACTATTAACCTCTGGCAATATTTGCAAGAACAAGATACCTCTCAAGATACTATTCTACAAGAAGGGGATATCATCTTTGTGCCGACAGCGACCGCGATCGACCCCGGAGAAGTTTCGGTTCTAGCTACTGCTAGCTTTGCTCCAGGGACTGTGCAAGTGAGTGTTATCGGAGAAGTCAATACTCCGGGTGGACTCAAATTACCTCCTAATACTACCTTAAATCAAGCAATTATGAGTGCGGGGGGTTTCAGACCAAATCGCGCTAACTCTAGATATGTGGAACTGATCAGGCTGAATCCTAATGGCACTATATCCCGCTCGGAAGTATCAATTAATTTGAATCAAGGAATTGACGCTCAAAGCAACCCACTGATTCAAGATAATGACATAATTATAGTGGCACGTTCGAGGACTGCTATCTTTGTAGACAACATTAACACTGTTCTCTCACCAGTTAGTAATATTATTGGTGGAATTCTCGTTCCCACCCGACTGATAGAGCTACTCAGACTATTCGGAAATTAGGAATTAAATAACATACATTTTTGCTATGGATAAAAAACTGTTGTCTTCCCTCAAGAATGACCTTAATGGTCAATATTTATCTGTTCCCTCCGCTAATTACCTAGCTAGTACCCCAGCAGAGGATGACCAAGTTCTTGATATGAATTGGGTACTAGCTGTCGTCAAACGTCGCCTTCTGGTGATGGGCATAGTAGCGGCCAGCATAGCTACTTTAAGCGGTAGTTTCGTACTCAGGGCTGCCAAAAACTCTATTAGTGAGTATGAAGGAAAATTTACAGTTTTAGCCGAACCCATTACGGCTGAGGATCGGCTATCAAAGCTCTTTGTTCAAGCTCAAAATAACAGTTTAGGCATCACCGACTTGAACAAAATTAAATCATCAGCAGAAGAAGGTTCTTCGGTGGATTATCAAAGTTTATCGCGGGTTTTAAAAAGCCCAGAAGTGTTACTACCATTAGTTAATAAATTGCAAAAAAAATATCCAAAGTTTGACTATAAAAGTCTCAGTAGTCGCTTGGTCATCCAACGTGTTACTTTCTTGCGAGATGGGAAGCAGGGTGGTACTAAACTCCTAGATATTAGCTATCGCGATCGAGACCCCAAGCGCATCCAATATGTCCTGGATGAAACTGCCAAATATTACCTAGAATATATGGATAAAGAGCGTTTAAAAGTTAACAAACAAAGTATTGACTTTATCGATCGACAAATGCCACCACTCCAGCAGAAAGTTGATAAATTGCAACAAGAATTACAAATGTTAAGAGTTCAGTATAACTTTAATCAACCAGAAGTACGCAGCCGCAGCCTATCAGATCAGCTAGATAATTTAACTAATCGTCGCCTAGAAGTGCAAGTACAACTAGCAGAAAGTAGGCACCAATATGAAAGCTACAATAAAAGAGCTTTAACAGGCGATTATCGTTGGATTGTTGATATTAGCCCCAAGTCTTATGAAAATTTAATTAGCAAAGTAAATGAAATAGAGTCGCAATTAGCTTTAAGCTCTACTCAATTTTATGAAAATAGTCTTCCCATTCAATCTTTGCGGGAAAAGCAGCAAAGTTTGCACGATTTAATGAAAAAAGAAGCTGAGTCTGTCATTTTTCAGATGAAAACACAACTCGAACAGTTGGAAGCTCGCGAGCGATTGATAACTAATAGCCAAAATTTACTGCAAGCAAAAATCACTCAAATGCCTCAAGCTCAACTTCGCTATGATGACATACAATTAAAACTAGAATTAGCTAAAGAGAATCTCAAACTGTTCATCGAAAAACAAAAAACTTTGCAACTAGATGCTGGTCAAATAGATGGCTCTTGGCAAATTATATCTAAACCACAATTAGTCACAAACGAAAAAGGTGATCTCTACCCAGTAACAGAAAAACCAACCCGTCGCCATCTAGCGATCGCGCTCGTTATTAGCACTTTACTAGGCATTGCTATAGGTTTCCTAGTAGAAGTTTTAAATACTGTTTTCCATACTCCCGAAGAAATTAAATCAGCAACTAAGCGCCCTCTTTTGGGAGTCATTCCGATCGCCAAAGCGATGAAAATTAAATCTCGTAGAGGTGAAAGGGTTCCCGCTCAATTCAGTAGCGTAAGTTCAAATACTAACAGTGCCAGCTTAAAACGAATAATAGTTTCCAATTACAAAGATTTTCCTGTGGTCGAGGCATTTCACTACTTATACACCAATATTCAATTATTAAATGCGGAACACCCAATAACTTCTTTAACCATCACTTCTACCATTAAAGGTGAGGGTAAGTCAACTGTAGCACTTTATTTAGCTAAAACTGCTTCTGCTGTTGGTAAACGGGTATTATTAGTGGATGCTAATATGCGTGTGCCTCAACTGCACACATACCTTGGCTTATCAAATATGAAAGGTTTAAGTAATGTTTTAAGTTCTGATTTAAGCTTAAATGAGGCTATTCAGCGATTACCAGATGATGACAATCTTTTTGTCCTTACAGCAGGTACTATTCCCCCTGATCCAATTAAATTACTTTCTTCGAGAAAGATGCACTATTTAATGGAACAATTCCTAGCCTTATTTGATTTAGTCATTTACGATACGCCGCCTTTGATTGGTTTAGCAGACGGCCATTTACTAGCTTCTCAAACGGATGGTACAGTGCTGATAGTGAAAATAGAAAAAACCGATCGCGGTCTGGTAAACAAAGCTTTAGATCAACTAAATGTAGCCGATTTTAAAGTATTGGGAGTAGTAGCTAATGGGGTTAAATAACTAACGCTAAAATGAAGTTAGATAGCCAAAGGAAGAAGTAAGACTATTGGGTTTTTTTGTTGGCGTGAGGTATTAAATTCCTGGATAGGGGTTTGCAGTTAGCCTATAGTGGGATTATTTTTGGAAACTGGTAGAAGAAGCCGATGTAAAATGCAAAATAAGTAAATCAACCTAATTAAACCTAAAACCATCGCACTCTTACCACCCCGACTTCTTTAAGAATTCAGGGTGGCAATTAGATCAAGACTTAAGAAAGAGTCTTTCTAGCACGTTCCGATCGCTCTTCTGCGGTATCCATAACATCCGCCATTTTATCCACCATTTCCCCTGGATAATTTTCCAGTACCCGAGTAGAAAGCGAAATCCGGCCGCGACTTTCATCGAGGTCAACGACGATCGCTTTCAGGGGTTGACCGGGAGCAAACACCTTTCCAAGGTTATCAATATATTTTTGGCTAACTTGCTTGATGTGCAGCAAACCGCTAACTCCTTCCAAGTCCACAAACACGCCAAAAGGCTTGATGCTGCTGACTTTTCCTTCGACCAACTGACCAATTTGCAAGTCCTTGAAGGCATTCGATTGAGTGGCCATCCGCTGGGAAAGTACGAGTTTTTCTCGTTCGCGATCGACCTCCAAAAAATTAACGCTCAAAGATTGACCGATCAGCGATTCTAGGTTATCGCGTTCCACTAAGTGCGATCGAGGAATAAAACCGCGCATTCCCTGAACATCTACAGTCACGCCGCCCTTATTCGCCCCAGAAACCCGCACCTGAAGAACTTTACCTGTTTCCTGCAATTCAATTAAATCTTCCCAAGCTTGCTGAATTTGTAACTGCCGCAGGGACAAGGTAACTTGGCCATCTGCATCTTGTTCGCGGATAATCAAAAAGTCCCGTTCCTCGTCCAGCGGAACCACTTCCGACAAATCAGTTACTGTTCTCAAAGCAGCCTCTTCTATCGGCAAAAAAGCCGAAGACTTGCCGCCGATATCAACATACGCGCCGTTTGAGTCGTACTCGAACACTTTGCCGCGCACTACTTGTCCCTTCTGGAACTCGTAATTGTGCTGTTCGAGGGCTTTAGCAAAATCATCCATTGAAAAGGATGCTTTTGCGCTTTGAGAACCTGTAGATTTGGAATTCATGTCAGTTTAGTTGTCAGTTGTCAGTAATTTAGTTGGCAGTCGTCAGTAGAAAAAATTTTCCCACTCTCCCCATCTCCCTATCTCCCCATCTCCCACTCTCTAAGCTGGTTGAAGTTGCTGATGAAATAGCTGCTTCACCTGCACCCACGAGTCGGCTGCTGCCGTAGCGTCGTAACTGCCGCGGTGGTCGCAGAAGAAGCCGTGATCGGCATTGTAGCGGAAAATTTGGTGAGAAATACTGTGTTTTTGCAATTCTGCGGCGATTTGGTCAACTTGTTCTAAGGGAATGCTGGGGTCTTGAGTGCCAAAAAAGGCGTAGAGAGTGCCTTTAATGTCTGCTGTGCGGGCGATCGTCGGGGTTCCGCCCCCGGGGGTTTGGGTGGCGATACCGGCGCCGTAGAACGACGCTGTAGCCTTGATTTCGGGCAAAGTAGCTCCGAGGTAGGCGACGTGTCCTCCAAAGCAGAAACCAATGCAGCCAAAACCTTCTGGTTTGACAGAGGGTAGAGTTTTGAGGTAATCGATGGTGGCTTGGATATCGCCGAGAAGTTCGGAAGCTGTGGTTTTTTCTTTGTATTCTCTGCCGATTTGGATGGCTTCGGGTGTGTAGCCGGTTTCAAAGCCGGGGGCTTGACGCTGGTAAATGGCTGGGGCGATCGCCACATATCCTTCTTTTGCTATTCTTTCAGTAACTTCGCGGATGTGCGAGTTGACGCCAAAGATTTCTTGAATTACGATAACTGCGGGAAATTGCCCTGGGGAGGCTGGCTGGGCTAGGTATGCAGCTATTTGCAAATCCCCGTTAGGAACTGTGATGTTTTTGGTGCTAATTTCGGCTTTTGTCATAGAGAGTTTTAAGGTAAATGTCACTCTACTGATTTTAAGTTAATTTGGGGATTTTTTAGGCAATTCGCTAATAATATTTTTCGGAACCGCAAAGCGCAAATACCGCAAATATGGTAGATAAAAGTTCGCTACTTATTGAAAGTTTAGGTTTTGCTGAATCAGTGGGTTTCGATCGTTCCTAGCAATTAATTGGGGTAAAATATCGGTAAAATATAAGTTTTGGTCTGTTATTGGCTCAAACATAGATTTTGAAAATCCTAGAGTTGAGAACATTTTATCTGGCTTGTTCGTGAGATTCTTAAGATAAGTATCTAACTCGATTAGCTGTTAAATATGAGCTAATTTTTTTTACTATATCGGAGTATATTTTAAATCCATTTGCTTTTTGGTGGGCGGAATCGTTGTGTTTCTTTTACTAATTTTAATTAGTCTTTTAGGGCTATATTGCGGTAGGTTGTTGGTTTTTCCTTGAGCTTCCCTTTATGGGCAGTGGATGTAGTACAGTGTGTTTGAGTGTGCTGAATTGAGTGAGACTGAGTATGGTAAGTTACGATCGCCACGCCGAACAAAGTTATTAAACCAGTTGAGAAGAGGGATGCAGGCTAGGACTAAAATCTAAGTTACGATCGCCACGCCGAACAAAGTCATCGAACCAGTTGAGGAGATTGATGGAGGCTAGGACTCAAGTCTAAGTTACGATCGCCATGCCGAACAAAGTCATCAAACCCAAGGAAGAGTGTATTTTGTTTTTTCCGCTGTGCGCTTGCTGTCAGACTAAGATTGAAGGTATTGGTGGCGTAGAGCCCGTTGATTGCACAATATTTTTTGCTGAGTTTGGGTCAAGGGGTAGGTGTTAAAATCCGAGTATCAAATTTTTCGGCTCAAACTCATGTGCAGCAAGAGTTTGATGCCCCTCGTGTGAAAAAAAGATTGACGGAAAGTCTGAAAGATTTAGAGGATAAGGTTTTGGAGTGAGTATGGAAACTCGGGTATTGACAAGCCGAAGGCTGGAATGGTAATTTTTTAGATGGACGCAACTGCACCTTGAAAACCAAATACACCCTGGCTTCTGGAACGGGCGGCCGAAAAAAACCTAAAACCCTATCAGGGATTGAAACATAAGCTGTCCAAGCTTGATAAGTGTATTTATTTTCCGAAAAAAACCTAAAACCCTATCAGGGATTGAAACAGACGTAAACCAGCTTGAAGCTTTCGCAGACAAGGCCGAAAAAAACCTAAAACCCTATCAGGGATTGAAACAATTAACAAAGTTACTTGCTGTTGACGCTGCGCCTGATAATGCCGAAAAAAACCTAAAACCCTATCAGGGATTGAAACTTATCAATTAATCTGTCTAAGAGGCTCGCCAAGATAAGAAGCCGAAAAAAACCTAAAACCCTATCAGGGATTGAAACGTTTAACTTGGCACAACTGACGGGCAGTGTCGAGAGCCGAAAAAACCTAAAACCCTATCAGGGATTGAAACGCTCTTTGGGTGGGAAACTCGCCCCCCACGATCTGGCCGAAAAAAACCTAAAACCCTATCAGGGATTGAAACACTTTTTGGCAAGTCCAGCGTTCGATCGCACTTTTGTGCCGAAAAAAACCTAAAACCCTATCAGGGATTGAAACAAATTACGGGAATTGCGAGATGATAACAACCCAAAGCGCCGAAAAAAACCTAAAACCCTATCAGGGATTGAAACTACGGACTGCCGGGAATAATCGGCTCTGCTAATTTAAGCCGAAAAAAACCTAAAACCCTATCAGGGATTGAAACCCAGAAACCGAAAGACCCAAGCATCCCACAACGATAGAGGCGAAAAAAACCTAAAACCCTATCAGGGATTGAAACCGACAGATCCGGTTGCAAAAGTCTGGGCTAAAGTGCCGAAAAAAACCTAAAACCCTATCAGGGATTGAAACCTTTAGCTGGTAGCTCTGCATGAGCAATGATGCAATTCGATAGCCGAAAAAAACCTAAAACCCTATCAGGGATTGAAACATTACCCCTCCCCCGATAATATGCCTGTCCCTCTTGCCGAAAAAAACCTAAAACCCTATCAGGGATGGAAACGAAATGCACTCAGGCGGAATAAAACCCATCCCTTGCCGAAAAAAACCTAAAACCCTATCAGGGATTGAAACTCTGCGGTAATTTCACCGCGAGCGGGGGGATATGCCGAAAAAAACCTAAAACCCTATCAGGGATTGAAACTTACAATTTGAGCTAACCCTAATTCGGCTATCCTCTCGCCGAAAAAAAGCTAAAACCCTATCAGGGATTGAAACTATTCAACTATATAACAAACTTAGAAAATATTGGTTGCCGAAAAAAACCTAAAACCCTATCAGGGATTGAAACTGAGCGCTATATTTTGGATGATAGAGAAGCTCTCGGCGATCGCCGAAAAAAACCTAAAACCCTATCAGGGATTGAAACAACGAGTTCTACGAAACTGTCGAGAAGGATAACGCAGCCGAAAAAAACCTAAAACCCTATCAGGGATTGAAACTTCAAAAATTGTTGTAAAAGGCTTTAATCCTCAATGCCGAAAAAAACCTAAAACCCTATCAGGGATTGAAACCTATTCATCAAATCTGCTCAGAAATAATTTATGGCCGAAAAAAACCTAAAACTCTATCAGGGATTGAAACTTAGGGGGTATGATTAAAGAGCAATTGATGGAGTATTGCCGAAAAAAACCTAAAACCCTATCAGGGATTGAAACGCATTATCATCAATCATTAAAGTTACCAATAAACGCCGAAAAAAACCTAAAACCCTATCAGGGATTGAAACAAAAATTAACCTCGGTTTAATCGTGTTTTTCGCGGCCCTGGCCGAAAAAAACCTAAAACCCTATCAGGGATTGAAACGAGTGGCAGACAAAATTAGAGTGTTGGAAATACACGCCGAAAAAAACCTAAAACCCTATCAGGGATTGAAACGCCTTGCCTGGGAATATCCCGCGCGCGCCACAATCAAGGCCGAAAAAAACCTAAAACCCTATCAGGGATTGAAACGATTACCCGCCAACCCAAGGCTTGAGCCGCTGGCGGGCCGAAAAAAACCTAAAACCCTATCAGGGATTGAAACGACTGATCCACCCCGCAGAATACCATGTGTCAAGGCCGAAAAAAACCTAAAACCTTATCAGGGATTGAAACGAACTTCAAGGCGAATTAATTGCAGAAATTCAAGAGCCGAAAAAAACCTAAAACCCTATCAGGGATTGAAACCAGAACCCTTTAAATCCACCTGATTTAAAGGAGATAGCCGAAAAAAACCTAAAACCCTATCAGGGATTGAAACCAATTAATTCTCCGACTTTCATTAATTCTCCTCATGCCGGAAAAAACCTAAAACCCCATCTAGGGCTTGAAACGTCCAAACTACAAAATTATTGGCTCAAAAATAGACTTCTCCTCTATCTTTTTATCTCCTCCCATAACCTCAAGCAATCGATCGACTACACGCCTCCAAGTAAAATTTTCAGCCACAAAAGCCGGGCCCGCAACCCTCGCTTTCGCAGCGATTCCAGGCTCTTCGATCGCCCTTTGCATCAAATCAGTCAAATGTTCCCACTCAGGAGCTAAGATAAATAAGGTTTCCCCGTCACTCACCACAGCCGTAAATTTACTTTCGATCCGCTGTGCAAAGTTCGATCGCGTCAAATCATCGGTAGGGCCGCCCGCAGTGCAAATAACCGGCAAACCGCAAGCTGCTGCTTCCAACACCGGCAGATTAAAACCTTCTGCCAAATAGGGAGAAACATAAGCATCTGCTGCTTGGTAAAACTCTGCTATTTGAGCAAAAGATAGCTGGCTACCAGTATAAATTAATCTCGGTAAAACCCTCGCTCTTTCCGCATCGTTGAGCACAACTCGGCAGGCTTCCGCAATCTCGTCTCTCGACGGATAAAGCAGTTCAGAACCTTTTAAAACTAATCTCGCATCTGGATATTTGTCAACTACCGCAGCGAAGGCTTTTAATAAAGGGCGAATACCTTTGCGATCCGTTTGTCCTCCGATATTTAAAAATATAAAATAGTTTGACCAGCCGAAGCTTTCGCGCAGTGATTGACGCCGATCGCCCGCAGCAGGATAATAAATCTTAGGATCGACACCCAAAGGTACGACGGCAATGCGATCAGCCTCCACACCGCTGCGAATTAAGCCAGCTTTTGACCAAGCTGAAGGTGTAATAATTTTCGTTTCTGAGTTAACGGGGGTTTCGGCGATCGACTTAACACCCATCGCCTGTAATACTGAACTGGTAACAATCCCCCATTCTGTGGCTGCAAATACCCAAGTTTGAGCGCTGTGGGAGGCCGAGAAGTCCCACGGGCAGTATATTCGCAGGGTAACATCGGCTGACTGATTTACCGCTGGGATCTTAATGCTGCGAAGTAATGTTTCATTTGGGCGATCGAACAAACTAATTTTCGTCTCCCAAGCCGCGTCAATGTAGGGCATATCGCGGTGGAAAAGCTCAATTTGTCCTCGCGGGCGAGCGAGCATTTCCAGCAGTTGAAATTGATTGGCTACGCAATAGGAATGATAAATAAAACGCCAGCCTTCAACAATAATCTGCAATTCAAAACTCCCGCTTTTGGAATTAAAAATTTAACTAATAATCAGAAATTGGTAATTAGCAAATAGAAAGCAGAAATTACCAATTACTAATTACCAATTCCTTACTTAATCACTTGCCAATCCATAATCCGCCACTGTCCCTCTTGGCGGATCAAGTCGTAGCGCACCCGCAGGTTTTCATTGCGCGAAGAAACGAGTTGAGAACGATCGAACACTTCGGCTTTTTCCCCAACTTGGGCTTCTACTTGGGCGCGATCGGGATTAGTCGGATTCGTCTTAACTCCATTAACTTCCAGCTTGTGTACATAACGCTGGTGCGCGTTGTTGCGCTGTTGAGCTTCTGCCATCAATTGCCAGCGAGACAAAGCCGGTTCTGTCAGAACTTGCTTTAATTCTTCAACAGCGTGATTGGGGCCCAAAGCCGCTGCTTTCGCCGATAGCCAGCTTTGAACTATTTGTCCGGCTGATTCCTCAGTGATTTCTCCCGACACTGCGCCTGCAGCGCTCGGCTCTGGGGCCGGGGCCAAGGCAGGGATTTCTAGGGGCGGTTCTTCCAGGCGGACGAGGGCTTGCTCTCCTTGGAGGGATGGGCCCGATAGGGCTTGCATCGCGCTAGCCAACAGACTGAGTATTAACCACAGGAGTAACAGGCTCAGGACACCTGCGACTAGAAACAAAGCCAGCCTGTTTGGAGGCATAGACTTGACTTGGGCGGTAAGTTCTGCTGCCTTGGTGCGCACCCGATCGACCAAATCGCCCTTTAGCCCATTGCCGCTTGCTGCGCTGTGCCCTGAATGTTGGCGTCTGCGATGTTTGGAAGTCGATTCTGCTGGGTGTGGCACTGTAGCTATGGGGATAGAGACGGGGGCAACAGCGCTCGCCGCGCCCACCGTTGTCGGGGATTTCGCCCCCGAGGCTGCGCTGGAAGCGTCGCCCGGTACGGGGGTCAAGGTGACGGTACTGGCTCCCTGCTTGGCTGTGGGTGGCTGTGGGGGTATGGCAGCGGGTGATCTGCCTGCTGCTGGTTGCAGTCGCGCCGGGGGCTTGCCCGAGCGGGGCTGCACAACTACCCATTCGTTGGCGGTTTCGGCGTCTTGTGGCAAAGCTTCTAGGTAAGCTTGTACTTTCGGGTCAGCAAAGTAGTCTTTCAAGGACACTGACTCGTTTGCCAAGTCGCGGAAGTGGGGAAACACTTCTTCTTGTAGCCAGTGTTCGGCGTACAAGCACAGTCCGGGCAACAAATCGGGTGAATCTTGGGAATGTTCGCGAATGAAGGCCAGGGGTTCTTTTTCCGAACTGAGTTCGAGGGATCGGCTGGCTTCTTCTGTCTGGCCCAGCAGCAGGGAACAGACGGCTTTTTCCAGGTGAACGTCTTGGCGGCGACCGAGCTGCATCAGCATCAGCTTGGCCCGACGGATCATCGATGGCTGTCTGGCGGCAAATCCTTGGGCTAACAGGGTGTAGACCGAGAGGTAAGTGGCGACTGCGGAGGGGCGGCCGGCTTCGGCTTCAAATAGCGCCTGCTGCTCGCTGCTGGTTAGGTGTTTACGCATTTGCTGCACGAACCGGAGGAAGTCTTCTATTCCTAAACCCGATCGATCGTCTCCCGAACCGTCGATACCGCCTCGTTCTTGAAGCATTTCTCGCAGGATTTGCAGTCCCCGGCGACGCTCGGCGACTTTTTCTTCGGGGAGGGATAGTAGCTCTAAAATGTTGTACGGACGGAGTTTGTATATGTCGGCTTGCATTTCACCCCTCACGCTTGCAAATAGGCTTTCGCGCAGCAGCAATTCTTGACCTGCTTCTAATGATCTTGCGGCATTTTCGTACTGACCTTGCTGCCACTGTTCGCGGCCGAGTTCTAGACAGGCAAGGCTGACGGTTAAAACTATATCTGGCCTCACGAGCTGGGGGTCGCCGAAACGACCTTCTGCGATCGCGATGCTGCCATTGTTAAGATACGGGCGACCCAGCTTCTGTACGAGTTCGTATTCCCCCAGTTCTTGCAGTATGAGCAGGGCTCCTACGAATTGGTTGTCATCGATTTCAATACTTGGAGTGTGGGGGTCGGGAGCAGCCTCTAAAGCCTTGGACTCTGGCGGAGCGGTTTCTCCTGCGTCTTGCAGGAAGGTGGCCGTGCCTGCTGAGGTTTTTGACCTCTGGTGCTTGGCTTCCTGTGCGGCTTCCGACTCTCGATCGTAAGTTTTGGCTAAAAAACTGGCATCGTAAGCTTTGCGCCCCTCTGAGTCTGACAGAACGGCGCAGGCTTCATCGAGCAGTTGTTTGCGGGCGACGATCGCAACTTCGGAATACTCCCTGCGCGGAAGCTGTAAAGTTCGATCGCGGTGAGCCTGCTGCAACTGTTCGGCAGTAGCTTGAATCGGTAGACCCAAAATCCGGTAGTAATCTAGTGGAATTAACACTGTCCACTTCCCCAAAGCGCTAGCAACTGAATTAGCCTATCTTAAGTGACATACTCCCGCAAACCAAATCAAAAATTCTGGTGTTGGCTTCCAACCGCCCCATTCACGGTATGTTGGACTTGCCGTAGAGATCCTCTGATTTTTTTCCCTCTACAGCGTTTTACAGTGAGGAAAATGCAAAGGCCCACTGCCCGTCAGCTAAATGAGTGGTTTGACTCTTGAGCATTTTCGGGTTTGAGAGTAATGGAATTATATCATTCGTTTGCATCGGGTTTAGAGGGGAGTTGGTTCTCCGACTCCGGGCAATCCGCCCCGCCTGCCAAACTCATTTTAACAATTGGTGAACTGTTGCACAGAAAACGATCAAACGTTTTCTGCTGCGGTTGTGTCCCATCTGGGTTTAAATTTAGATGTCTAGGAAGCCGATCGTCGGGTATTAATTATTTATGGTTCAGGAACGGACTTTACCAGTTTTTGACGCGCAAAGCGTAACCATTTCTCGGGATGAGGGCTTGATGCTCTACGAGGATATGGTCTTGGGGCGCTATTTTGAGGACAAGTGTGCTGAGATGTACTACCGGGGCAAAATGTTTGGTTTTGTCCACTTGTACAACGGTCAGGAAGCTGTCTCTACTGGCGTGATTCGATCGATGCGCCGGGATGACACTGATTACGTCAGCAGCACCTACCGCGATCACGTTCACGCTTTGAGCGCGGGCGTCCCGGCGCGGGAGGTAATGGCGGAGTTGTTCGGGAAGGAAACAGGTTGCTCGAAGGGCCGCGGCGGTTCGATGCATATGTTTTCTGCAGAACACCGACTCCTGGGGGGCTATGCTTTTGTGGCTGAGGGAATTCCTGTAGCTACGGGGGCGGCTTTTCAATCGAAGTACCGACGCGAAGCTTTGGGGGATGAGAGTTCTGATGGGGTGACTGCTTGTTTTTTTGGCGATGGTGCTGCAAATAACGGGCAGTTTTTTGAGTGTTTGAATATGGCGGCTTTGTGGAAATTGCCGATTATTTATGTCGTGGAAAACAACAAATGGGCGATCGGGATGGCCCACGAGCGAGCTACTTCTGACCCACTGATTTACAAAAAAGCTCATGCTTTTGGCATGGCTGGTTTTGAGGTTGACGGGATGGATGTTTTGGCGGTGCGGGAAGTGGCCAAGGAAGCTGTGGCGCGGGCGCGGGCCGGCGAGGGGCCGACTTTGATTGAGGCTTTGACTTATCGCTTTCGCGGGCATTCTTTGGCAGATCCTGATGAGTTGCGTTCTAAGGAAGAGAAGGAATATTGGTTCCCCCGCGATCCGATTAAGAAGTTGGCTGCTGATTTGATCGATCGAACTTTGGCAACTGCTGAAGAATTGAAAGAGATCGATAATAAAATTCAAGCAGTAATTGATGATGCAGTCGATTTTGCTGAGAAAAGCGCTGAGCCAGATCCTAGCGAATTGTATCGGTTTATCTATGCAGAAGATGAGTAAGCTGTTGTGCATTTAACTTGTATGTTTAGGGCAGCCAGGATGCCCACCCCACAAGAGTGATAGAACCCAGTAGGGACACGGCGAAAGCCTTTGTCCCTACTGCACTTCTTAAACCGAAAATACGCTGTAAGACTTACCTAAAAACTCTAACTGTAGGGTGTGCACTGCGAACCTTACAAGCATAAATTAGGGCGAGAATCAAAGGTAGACTTTCTAGACGAAAAGAGGCGATATGATAAATCTCGCTCGCGATCTAATTCAACCCAGCAAAAATATGGGTGCAGTTCGAGCCGAAGTCAAGCTAAGGAATGCCATTGATGAAGCCTTAGTGAGTCTAGGAGTTCTCAATCCAAATCTGTTGCCCGTGTACGAAGCAGAAGCACTGATAGATAGTGGTGCAGTACGCACAGCTATTCTTGTAGAAGTCGGCGAACACCTCGGCTTAATTCGGAGTCAAGAAATAGCAAAATATATCGAATCAAGCTGAATATCGAGAGGTTCTGAAAATTCCCTGAGCTTTTCAGAACCAAGCTTATCTTTAAATAGTTGTGCTTGATCCCTTACCCAGGGCTGTTTCATTCTCTTGTAGGGGCTGCCCCCCGTGGCTGCCCCTATGTCTCAAACGCCTGTGAAGTCGTCTGTGGGGAGGTAGACATTCTTGGCACTACAAGAGTCAAAATCCCGATTTTCCTGAGAATGAAACAGCCCTGATCCCTTACCATGTCCCTCGACTTCCCAAGTCCGAACTTCTTTCTTTGATCTGCTATTCCTTGATTGAGAGAAAGATAAACGCCAGAGAAGTCGGCGCGAAATAAATAAACACAGTACAACCCCGACTGGACACTCTCAGTTACAAGCTTGTTAAATATTGCTATCCAAGGAACTTTAACCCAAGAACCATTCCCTGCTGAACCTTTTACGCTATATATTTCTGGTAATTCCAATGAAGCACTTATTGATTTCGGCACTACATTTTTGACATAACTAGCAAAGGAATGTCCCTTGAAGTTGTCATTACTGATCAATGGATATTCCAAAATGATTTTTTTAAGGGAGTCTCTAAGCGCCATAACCAATAATTAATTTTGCATTTTCAATTTAATTTATATAGTGCCTCACCAGCAGCTTTCAAATATTAACCCTGCGGATAATCCCGAGATATAACCCTTAATTATACCGCAACTGCGGTATAACATTTTATACCAGGTGTAAACTACCGCAAACTACCGCAAGATTACCCGATCGCGCATTATGTATATTGCCCCAAATACAGCGCTGCCCCTAACCCGCAAATCTCCCTTGCAGAAAGTACCACAAACGTGATACCGTAGAAGCTTGTGTCCAAATAACACCAGTCCATGCCAAAACTCAAAACTCGCAAAGCAGCCGCAAAGCGCTTTAGAGCGACCGGCAGCGGTAAGATTGTGCGCCGCAAAGCTTACAAAAGCCACTTGCTACAGCACAAAAGTTCAGCTCGCAAAAGCCGTCTCTCTAAGCTGGTCGTCATCGACGAGACCAACGATGCTAACGTGCGGTTAATGCTTCCATACTTGTAAAGTTTAACGGAAATTAAAGATGACACGGGTAAAACGCGGTAATGTCGCCAGAGCGCGCCGCAAAAAAATTCTCAAATTAGCCAAGGGTTTCCGAGGCGCACAGTCGAAACAGTTCCGCACAGCTAACCAACGGGTGATGCAAGCCCTGCGTAACGGTTATCGCGATCGCAAAAAACGCAAACGCGATTTCCGTCGCCTGTGGATTGCTCGGATCAATGCCGCATCGCGCCAGCACGGCACGAGCTACAGCAGACTGATCGGCAACATGAAAAAAGCCAACATCGAAATCAACCGCAAAATGCTGGCACAAATGGCGATTATTGACCCTGCAACATTCGGTAAAGTCGTGGAAATGGCTAATCGAGCCGGAGCCTGAAAGTTAGGTTACTTTTCAGAATGCACAAAGCAGAAGTAAGAAAGATTTAACTGTCTGCCAGAGAAGGAAAACTCCTGATGAATTTAGGAGGTTGAGAGCAATTTTCCTTCTTTGTTCTTACTTCTGGGCTGTTGCTTTTTCAGAAATCGCGATCGGGCCGATCGATCGCTATTTCCTTGTTTTTTATACAGTTGCAGAGGCAAATCTTAGAGATTGCTAGCGCATTAAAATAAATAAAACCTTCCACAGACATACCTAAATTTAAGAAAAACATGGATAGTAATTTACTCATTGTTTACTTGTCAGTCCTGCTCGCTATACTCGGCAGCACTTCATGGTTTGTGGTGCGCCAAATTCTCAAAACTCGGAAGCTGGAAATGTCTCTGGAACGCTTAGAAAATAAGCTGACAGTAGAAAAAGGAACAGCACAGGAATACTACGAATTAGGAAGTATCTATCTAGATAAGAAGCTTTACTCCCAGGCGATCGTACTGTTTCAAAAAGCCCTGAAAGCCAAAGACTTAGAAGGCGAAGAAAATCAAGCTGTTATTTACAACGCCCTCGGTTTTGCACACTTTGGCCAAGAACAGTACGACATCGCAATCCGCCACTACAAAGAAGCCCTGAAGTTGCAGCCCGAATACGTTACATCTCTCAATAATCTGGGTCACGCCTACGAGCGCAAGAAATTAACAGCTCAAGCCTTGGAAATGTACGAACAAGCTCTTGCCTGCCATCCAGACAATACCACGGCAAAACAGCGAGTAGAGTCCCTCCGGAAGCGTTTGGTAATCTATAATTGAGCGCCCTTGTTAGAGCAATAGAGATCCCGCAAACCTGGTTTCATTCAGAAACCGGGTTTTTTCTTAACATAGTCCAAGATATTAAACTATCCCACACATTAATGCGTTAGTTTTTAAGAACTGGAATTCCGAGTGAAGCTCGATCACACACCGTCCCAGCACTTTAAATTACTGTCAAGATAAAAGCAGTACCTGCAACGCCGGTCAGTCCTAAACAATAGAAGGAGGAGAACGTAGTGACATCAATTCTCGTTGTCGAAGATTCGTGGTTGACTCGCAGGGTAATCTGCAAAATCTTGCGAGCAGAAGGATACGAGACTTGGGAAGCATCCAGCGGCCCAGAAGCTCTAGAACAGCTCGGCACTAAAACCCCAAACTGTATGCTCTTAGATCTGCTGATGCCAGAAATGGAAGGTCGAGAAGTCCTGCAAGCGATGCGCGATCGAGGATATAAAATTCCAGTGATCGTAATTACCGCAGACATCCAAGCAAGCACCCGCTCCGAGTGCATGGAACTCGGAGCCCTGGCAGTCATTCACAAAATGCCCAACTCAGATGAACTGATCGGGTGGATCAAAAAAGCTCTCAGTGTCAGCGAGGAGAGCACCCAATGAAATTAAGCACTCGACAGCTCGATGCTTTGCAGGAACTCGTCAACATCGGTATCGGTCAAGCCGCAGGGGTTTTGAACGACATGATCGACTCCCCGATTCGCTTGCAAATCCCCTATCTTCAAATACTGACTCCCATTGACGTGGAAGAAGAGTTAGAGCAGCACCTCAACGGCGAGCAAATCGCCGCTGTCCAGCTCAAATTCACAGGCTCCTTTGGAGGCATTGCCCAGCTAGTCTTTCCCACCAACAGCGCTGCCCTGCTGGTGACAATGCTTACAGGGGAAGAAGTTGGAACTCACGATCTTGATTCAGTCAAAATTGGTACGCTGAGTGAAGTGGGAAATATTGTAATTAATGGGGTCATGGGTGCAATCAGCAACGTACTTCAGCAGCGCCTGAACTACTCAATTCCCACTTATAGCGAAGGGACGATTGCTAGTTTGCTGGTATCTGGCGGTTTAGCTACTGATACAGTTGTTTTATTAGCTCAGACCAGTTTCATGATTGAAAGGCTTCACATTGAAGGAGATATCATTCTTATTTTCAATGTTAATTCCTTTGACACCTTGTTGACTGCTATCAATCAACTTGCCGGGGGTCTATGATTGAGGAGAGCAAAAGTATTAAGGAAAAGTTTGGGGTTCTCGACAGCGTACCAGTCGGCGCCTGCTTGCTGCAAGATGATTTTGTGGTGCTGTTTTGGAACACTTGTCTAGAAGAGTGGACTAAAATTCCCCGCAGCCAAATATTGGGAACAAAGATCACAACCCATTTTCCTCACCTGAGTCAGTTAAAGTACGCCACTCGCTTCAAGCAAATCTTTGCAGGAGGCCCGCCAACAATTTTTTCTTCTCAAATTCACAAACACCTGATTCCGGCAACTTGGCAAGACGGCCAGCAGCGAATTCAGCAAACTACTGTGACTGCTGTGCCGGCCCTAGAGGCTGGCATAGAAGAACAGGAGATTAGAGACTGGGTTCTCCATACTCTTGAGTTGGCATCAGACGGTACAGTCGGAGTCGGCTCACCAAGAAGTGCTTTTTTGTCTAGGGAATCTGCACCCTCAGTTTCGTCATCAATATGGCCGGGCATCAATTCCCCATCGTTCTATGCGCTGCTGGTGATTCAAGACGTGACCGACCTCACCCATCGCATCCAAGCTTACCGCACAATGCGGGATCAAGCTTTGGAAGAAGTGCAAGTGCGTCAGCGGGTGGAGGAAGAATTGCGATCGAGCCAGCATTTCATCCAGCAGATTGCTGACGCGGCGCCTTATTTGCTCTACATTTACGATTTGACCGAACAGCGAAACGTCTACGTCAACGGTCAAGCTTCTAAATTGCTGGGCTACACTCCCCAAGAAATTTTACAGATGCAAACTGCTTTGTACTCCAGTTTGGTGTACCCAGAAGATTTGCCGAGGCTCAAAGCCCACCAGCAAAAATTTCCCTCGACCCAAGACGGGCATATTTTGGAGCTGGAGTATCGCCTCAAACATCGATCGGGCGAATGGCGCTGGTTTCGCTGCCGCGACCAAGTTTTCGCCCGCACAGCCGACGGCTGCCCCAAACAAATTTTCGGCACCGCTCAAGATATCACCGAGTACAAGCGGGCAGAAGAGGCGCTGCGGCAGCAGAACGAACGAGAACTACTGATGGCGACGATTACTCAGCACATCCGCCAGTCTCTGGATTTGGGCGAAGTGCTCCGCACGACAGTGACAGAAGTGCGTCAGTTCCTTCAGGCCGATCGAGTGATGATCGTGCGCTTTAACCCCTGTACCGACAGTCTCTGCGCCGGTCCGGCGACGGGGGCGGTGACAGTCGAATCTGTAGCTCCCAACTGCCAGCCGATGTTGGGGGAAACCCTGGAAAATTTCTGTTTTGACCAGTTCTATCTCGAAGCGTACCAACATCGATCGATCCGACCGATCGGCGATGTTTTGGCCGCGGATTTGCCGCAATATCAAATTGACTTGCTCGCACAATTCGCGGTGAGAGCTTATTTGGTAGTGCCTTTAGTGCAAGGAGACGATTTGTGGGGGCTGCTGATGGCCCACCAGTGCAGTCCCCGGCAGTGGATGCAGTTGGAAGTAGAGTTGCTGTCTTCTCTGGCCACCCAGTTGGCGATCGCTATCAAGCAAGCAGAACTCTACCAGCAGTTGCAAGCAGCCAACCTCAAGTTAGAGCGCTTGGCAACTTTAGACGAACTCACACAGCTAGCAAACCGCCGCCGGTTCGATCAGTATTTAGAAATGGAGTGGCGCAGACAAGCCCGAGAACAAACGCCCATGTCCCTAATTCTGTGCGATATTGATTCTTTTAAAAGTTACAACGATACTTACGGGCATCAAGGCGGAGACGAATGTTTGCGACAAGTCGCCGGGGCGATCGGCAATGCAGTCAATCGACCCGCCGATTTAGTAGCTCGCTACGGAGGCGAAGAATTTGCTGTTATTTTGCCAAATACCGCGATTCAAGGCGCGGTGATGGTAGCCAAACACATACAGCTCAAAATCGCAGCTTTGCAGGTTCCTCACGCTGGTTCTCAAGTGAGCCCATACGTCACTCTCAGTCTTGGCGTAGCGAGTATTGTTCCTGCATCTGAATCGGGAGCCGAAATTCTGATTGCCACAGCCGACCAAGCGCTGTATCAGGCTAAACGACTTGGGCGCGATCGTATCCAACTATACCAGCCTGATCCTGCTGCTGGCAAGCCAAATGGCACAAGCACTTCGATACTTCCTGTAGATTTTTCTCTACCTAACACTAATTTACCCTCTCCCACCAGCGCTTGAGGAATTGCCATATTTGTGGATTCCGAGTAGTTATACCATTCCGCAAAAAAAATGCCCCTGTCAGCGCGTGATCCAAACCCTGATACCCCTGTTCTGTCACTCTGCGAATTAAAGAAGTAAAAAATAAGCTAGCTCAAACATAAAAGGGTTGGAATTGATTTATTGAATCAATTAAATCGTTGCACCCAAGCAATAAATTAGGATTAGGGAATATTTATTATCAAGGATAAACCAACCAAAATAGAAGCATAGGTTGGATAAGCTGTTGTACATTTAAACTGTGATATACAGCGTATCCCAAGTTTATGACTGTAGTTTAGACTAACCAAAGATGAGAAAGGTGGCAAAAGAAGAACTAGAGCCACCGTTAAGGAGAGAATGAGGGTGAAAAAGAAAACCTATCCACTCCTTAAATGAACAGTGAACGATTAAAGGACTTTCGTCAAGCAGCATACGAGTTATTGGTACTCGCCAAGGATGCAACATTCGAGCTGATGGATGCAGTGATGACCACCAGAAATGCGTCATGTTTAGCGGAATTTTCACTCAATCGATTATTCAAGCGTCAATGGCAATCGCGTCTATGAAGCCTTACAAGACTGTAGGCCAGACCGGAAAAAACTGATGGAGTTGTATCAAGCTGGGGGGGTGACAAAGAGGCCTAGGACATAGACCGAATCAGGGTTGCAGCCCGCATACCTTGTTGATAAAAGCGACGTTTATTTCGAGTTAACTTCATTAACTGTTCCACTTCATCAGAATATTGTTCGAGATAA